>JASHWO010000200.1 GCA_030044045.1 Acidimicrobiales bacterium | reverse complement strand
CCACCGTGGCCTCGGCGGCACCGGCCCGCACCAGCCCGGGACCGGCCCGGCCCCCCAGCACCAGCTGGATGGCCTCGACCAGCAGCGTCTTGCCCGCCCCGGTCTCGCCGGTGAAGGCGGTCATCCCCGGGCCGAGACACAGGGTGAGATCCTCCACCACCCCCAGGTCCCGCACCCGGAGCTCAGCCAGCATGGGGGTCCTGCTCGGGAGCCAGGGTCCGGCGGAGCTGGGTGGCGAAGCGGCGCTCCCCCAGGCTGACCACCCGCACCGGATCCGGCGCCACCTGGCAGTCGACCTCGGCCCCGGGCGACAGCCGGCCCACCTCGCGCCCGTCGACCACCAGCACCGCCGGCCGGCCGCCGGCCACCCCCACGGTCACCCGCGGCCCCGGCGGCAGCACCAGGCTGCGGTCGATGGTGAGGTGGGGCGCCACCGGGGTCACGATCATGGCCTGCAGCCGGGCGGACACCACCGGGCCGCCGGCCGAGAGGTTGTAGGCGGTGGACCCGGTGGGCGTGGCCACCAGTACCCCGTCGGCCAGGTAGGCCAGGCACGGCTCGCCGTCGATGGCCGTGGTGAGGTGCACCATGTGGCCGGGCACCGCCTTCTCCGTCACCACCTCGTTCAGCGCCACCCAGCACCGGCCTCCCTCGCGCTCGCCGTCCGGGAGTGAACGGTCGTCCCCGGGGGCCGTCGTGAGCGCCCCCCGCACCCGGGCCACCAGCACCGTGCGCTCCTCCAGCGCCACGTCGCCGGCCAGGGCCCGGCCCAGGGCCTCCCGGAAGCGGCCAGGGGCCACCTCCAGCAGGTAGCCGAGCCGGCCGAAGTCGACCCCCAATACCGGCACCCCGGCGGCGTAGGCCAGCGGCACCAGGCGCAGGAAGGTGCCGTCCCCGCCGAGGCTCACCGCCAGGTCGGCGCCGGAGAGGTCGGCGTCGAGGAGCCGGTCGGCGTCCGGCAGCTCCAGCACCTGCGCCCGGTGGCCCTGCTCGGCCAGCCAGGGCAGGGTGTCGGCCAGCAGGCGGGCGGCCTCGGCTCGGGCCGGGTTGACGAGGATGCCGACGGTGGCCACGGCGCTCAGCCGGCGCCGGCCGCGGCGACCACCGCCTCTTCGGCCGCCGCCGCCACCAGCCGCGCCACCTCGTCGTCGGGGCGGGCGCCGGCCCCGACAACGGCGTGGAGCAGGAACTCGACGTTGCCGGCGGGTCCGGTGACCGGGGAGCGCATGGCCCCCATGATGGCGGCTCCGGCGCCGCCGAGCGCGGAGGCCACGGCGCCGATCGCCGCCCGCCAGATATCCGGGTCACGCACCACCCCGCGGCCCCGGGACACCTCGGCCCGGCCGGCCTCGTACTGGGGCTTGACCAGCACCACCAGGTCGGCCCCGGGCCGGGCCACCGGGCCGGCCAGCACCGGCGCCACCAGCGCCAGTGAGATGAAGGAGAGGTCGGCGGTCACCAGGTCGGCCGGCGTGCCACCCAACGCGGCCAGGGTGAGGGTGCGCACGTTCGTCCGCTCCAGCACCGTGACCCGGGGGTCGGCCCGCAGCCGGGCGTCGAGCTGGCCGTGGCCCACGTCCACGGCGACCACGTGGGCGGCGCCGTGCTGGAGGAGGCAGTCGGTGAACCCGCCGGTCGAGGCCCCGGCATCGAGTGCCCGGGCGGCGGCCACGGCCCCGGCGAGCGAGAACCGCTCCAGGGCGGCGGCCAGCTTCTCGCCGCCGCGGCTCACGAAGCGGGGCGACGGCCCCTGCAGCACCACCGGCTCGCCGGCCGACACCAACCGGGCCGGCTTGTCGGCCACCGAGCCGGCGACCAGCACCCGGCCCGACTCGATCGCCGCTCGCGCCTGCTGCCGGGTGTCCACCAGCCCCCGGCGCACCAGCGCCTGGTCGAGGCGCTGGCGGGGCCCGCCGCTCAGCCGGCCGCCTTCTTCCTCTTGGCAGCGGCCCTGGCCGGCTTGGCCTTCTTGTCGTGCTTGGTCTTGGCCTGCTTGGCCTCGGTCTTGCCTCCGGCCTTCTTCGCCGTCTTGGCCTCCCCGGCCTTCCCGGCCGCGGCTGCCTTGCCTCCGGCCTGCTTCGCCGCTCCGGCCTCCTCCTGGAGCCGGACCTCGCCCCTGGCCCCCGCCCGACGGCCGGCCCCGGCGACATCGGCGACACGGTCGGCCGCCTGGCGGGCCGCCGTGCGGGTCCGGGCCGCCGTGCTCCCGGCAGCGTCGGTGGTGGCCCTGCGGTCGGCCTGGGCCGAGCGCCTCAGGATGTCGGCCGCCCGCCGGGCCAGATCCTCAGGCTCGATGCCCAAGGTGTCGAGCTGCGAGCGAACCTCGTCGCGCACCAACGCCACCAGCTCCTCGCTGGCCCGCCGGCCCCGTGCCACCAGCTCGTCCATCCACTGCTGGGCCTGGCCCCGTTGGTCCTCACCGGCGTCCATCATCTCGTGCACCAGCTCCTCGGCCCGGGCCCGCGTGATCTGCCCCAGGAACGTCCCGGCCTCGACGTACTTGCGGAACCGCTCGTCGCCCGCCACACCGACCACCGTACCCGCCGGGGCCCCGCCGAGGCTTACCGGGATGGCGGGCTCCTCCGCACGGCGGGGCCCCAACCCCGGCTCCTCCGCACGGCGGGGCCCCAACCCTGCCGACGGCCGTGACCACCGTACCTCGGCGCGCCATGCTCGCCTGTCAAAATTACGATGATGTCCAGACGCCGACACCCCAGCAAGGACATCGAACTCGTGCTGGTTGATGCCGAGGCGCACGGCTGGACGGTTGTTCCGGGTCCAAAGTACTGGAAGCTCTTCTGCGGGTGCCCAGGGAAGCACAAGAAATGGGTGCACCTGACGCCATCGAATCCCAACTACGTGAAGAACCTGGCAAGCTGGTTGAGGCGTCAGCCGTGCTGGTAGCAATGGAGGCACTATGAAGTGGCAGATCCTGATCGAAGTCCGACTCCACGAGGATGCCGACGACATCGAAGCACTTCTGGACAGCACCATGGAGCACCTCGTGGACGCCGCCATCGAGGATCCGTCGGTGGGAGCGGCCCTTGAAGTCGGCACGGTCGAGATCGAGTTCGTCGTCGACGGCGACACCCTGGAGGACGCCCATCAACGGGCCCAGGGCATCATCGCCAAGGCGCTTGCGCTGCCGCCCGACAGCGAACTGGTGGGAGAGAGCACCCGCAGGGCGGAGCTGGTTCCCGCTTGAGGCGGGTAGGCGCGTAGGGCGCCGCGGGCGCCGGCGCCGCTACCCCAGCAGGTCCCGCACCAGCGCCGGCAGGTCGGCGGCCACCACGTCGGCCACCACGCCATCCCCCGCTCCGGCGCCCGGAGACGTTCCCGCGGAAACGTCGGCGCCGGGCGACCCGGCCCGGCCGCCCCCGCCAGCCACCGGCGTGACCCCGGACAGCACCAGGGCGAACGGCACCCCGAGCCGCCGGGCCAGCGCCCCGTCGGTGGACGGCCGGTCACCGACCACCGCCGCCAGGTCCCCGGCCCGGGCGGCCACCAGGTCGGCCAGCGGGCGGTGGGGCTTGCCGGCCACCTCGGGCACGGCACCGGACGCCATGGCCACGGCGGCGAGCAGCGACCCACCGCCCGGGAGCAGGCCGTCGGGGGTGGGGTAGGTGGCGTCCTCGTTGGTGCCCACCAGCCGGGCGCCGGCCCGCACGGCGGCGCTGGCCCGGGCCAGGCCGTCGAAGTCGAAGGCCCGGGTCCAGCCGACCACGACGGCGTCGGCCGGCCCGCCCGCCACCACCGCCACCCCGCGGTCGGCCAGGGCCTCCACCACCCCCGGCCCGGCCAGCACCACCGCCCTCGACCCCGGGGCCAGCAGCCCGACCGCGGCCTGGGCCGAGGTCACCAGGTCGGCGGGCCCGGCCTCGATGCCGGCCCGGGCCAGCAGCCCCCGCAGCTCGGCCACGGTGGGCGACGAGTTGTTGGTGGCGAACAGCGTGCGTACCCCGGCCCGGTGCAGGGCGGCCACCGCTGCACCCACCCCGGGGATGGGCTGGCCCGACAGCCACACCACCCCGTCCAGGTCGAGCACCCAGGTGCCGCCGGCCGCCGGCGGCCAGCACCCGCCGCCACTCACCCGGTCCCACCCGCGGCGCACACCACTTCCAGCGTGGCCGAGCGCAGGCCCGCTTCCTCCACCGCCCAACCGAGCGACGCCGGCGACGGCGCCGAACCGTCGATCCCCACCACGATCCGTCCCACGGCACCTCCTCGGCGGCAGGCTACCGTGACCCCATGGCCGCACCCGATGCTGCCAGGGGGGCCTGACCAGCCGTGGGTCGCATCGCCTTCGAGGGGGCCACCAAGCACTACGGCGACGTGCTGGCCGTGGACCACCTCGACCTGGCCGTGGCCGACGGGGAGCTCCTGGTGCTGCTGGGCCCCTCCGGCTGCGGCAAGACGACGGCCCTGCGCATGGTGGCCGGCCTGGAGGCGCTCGACGAGGGGACCATCGCCATCGGCGACCGGGTGGTGAACGACCTCGAGCCGAAGGACCGGGACGTGGCCATGGTGTTCCAGACCTACGCGCTCTACCCGCACCTGACGGTGGCCCGGAACATCGAGTTCCCGTTGCGACAGCGGGGGACGGCCGGGCCCGAGCGGACCCGCCGGGTGCACGAGGTGGCCGAGACCCTGGGGCTCACCCCGTACCTCGACCGCAAACCGGGCAAGCTCTCCGGCGGCCAGCGCCAGCGGGTGGCCCTGGCCCGGGCCATCGTCCGCCAACCCCAGGCCTTCCTGATGGACGAGCCGCTGTCCAACCTCGACGCCGCGCTGCGGGTCCAGACCCGGGCCGACATCGTGGCCCTGCAGCGCCGGCTGGGCACCACCACCCTGTACGTGACCCACGACCAGGTGGAGGCCATGACCATGGGCGACCGGATCGCCGTCGTCCAGGGCGGAGTGCTCCAGCAGGTGGCCCCGCCCCAGGACCTCTACGACCGGCCGGGCAACACCTTCGTGGCCGGCTTCCTGGGCAGCCCGGGGATGAACCTGCTCCCCGCCGAGGCCGGGGCCGGGGTCCGTGCCGGTACCGGTGCCGGAGCCGGGCGTGGGGCCGGGTCCGCCGGCGGCGGTGGCGTCCGGGACCGGGTGCGCACCGCCGGCGGCGACGTCCCCCTCCCCCCGCCGCTGGCCGCCGCCGCCCGGACTGCGCCGGCCCTCACCGTGGGCGTGCGGCCGGAGTCGCTGGCCCTGGATCCGGCGGGCACCCTGGCCGCCTCGGTGGTGATCGTGGAGGCGCTGGGGGCCGAGGTCCACGTGGTCTGCTCGCTCCCCGACGGCAGCCGGCTGGTGGTCCGGCAGGAGGCCGGGCGGGCGCGGCCGGCCATCGGCGCGGCGGTACGGGTCGGCGTGGACCCGGCCGGGGTCCACCTCTTCGACGCCGGGTCGGGCCGGCGGCTGGAAGTGCCCGGATGAACGCCGGTGCCGGTGCCGGCCCGGTCAGCCGGCGGAGCCGGCGGGTGCGGGAGGCGGCCCTGGGCTACCTGCTGGTGCTGCCGGCACTGTGCGTGTTCGGCGTGTTCGTCTTCTACCCCTTCGCCCGCAACTTCGACCTGGCCCTCTACCGCACGCCCCCCTACCCCGGCCTGCCCAGCACCTACGTGGGGCTCAGCCAGGCCGGCCAGGTGCTCTCCTCCTCGAACTTCCTGGAGAGCCTGCTCACCACCGTCCTGTTCGTGGTACTGGTGGTGCCGGCCGGGCTGCTGTTCGGCCTCTTCTTGGCCGTGGCCGCCCAACGCCGCCTGCGCGGCATCGCCGCCTACCGGGTGGTGTTCTCGTCCACGGTGGTCACGTCGGTGGCCGTGTCGGCCCTGGTGTTCTACTCCCTCATGAACCCGGTGGTGGGGCTGCTGCCCTGGCTGGGGATCAACCCCCACCCCTCGGTGCTGCAGAACACCACCTGGGCCCTGCCGGCGGTGGCCGTCATGGTGGTGTGGCAGTTCGTCGGCATGTCGTTCATCATCATGTCGGCCGGCCTCCAGGCGCTGCCCGAGGACGTGCTGGAGGCGGCGCAGGTCGACGGGGCGTCGAGCTGGACCAGCTTCTGGCGGGTCACGGTACCGCTGCTCTCGCCCACCCTCCTCTTCGGCGTGGTGGTGGCCACCATCTACGCCTTCCAGACCTTCGGGCAGATCGACATCCTGATCGGCTACCAGAACGCCGCCTACGAGCACGTGAACGTGCTCGTCTACAACATCTACACCACCCTCGTCTACCAGCAGGAC
>JASHWO010000199.1 GCA_030044045.1 Acidimicrobiales bacterium | reverse complement strand
CCGCCCGGGTCCACCGTGGCCCACCTGCTGGCCCACGCCTCGGGCCTGGGCCCGGCCGGCGACTCGGTCCTGGCGCCCCCGGGCCGGCGCCGCATCTACGCCAACGCCGGCTTCGACCTCCTCGGCCGGCTCCTGGCCACACGGGCCGGCATGCCGTTCGACCGGTACCTCCGGGAGGCGGTGCTGGACCCGCTGGGCATGGCCGGCGCCCGGCTGTCGCCCGGCGGCTCCCCGGCGGCCGGGCTGCACGGCACCGCCGGGGACCTGCTGGTGCTGGGCCGGGAGCTGCTGTCGCCGACGGTGGTCGCCCCCGTGACGCTGGCGGCGGCCACCGAGGTGGCCTTTCCCGGACTGGCGGGAGTCCTGCCGGGCTTCGGGCGGCAGGACCCTTGCGACTGGGGCCTCGGCTTCGAGGTCCGCGGCGGCAAGCGGCCCCACTGGACCGGCGGGCGGAACAGCCCCCGCACCTTCGGCCACTTCGGCCAGTCCGGCGGGTTCCTCTGGGTGGATCCGGTGGCCGGCGTGGCCTGCGCCGCCCTCACCGACACCGCCTTCGGTCCCTGGGCGGCGGCGGCCTGGCCGGCGCTGTCCGACGCCGTGCTGGCCGAAGTGGCCGGGCTCCCCGACCCCGTCCGGCCGGATCACTTCCCGTAGTGGTACCGCGCCTGGAGGACGACGAGATCACCGTCGAGGATCTGGTACACCAAGCGGTGCTCTTCGGTGATCCGCCGCGACCAGGAGCCACTGATCCCGTACTTGAGCGGTTCGGGCTTGCCGATCCCGGTGGTCGGGTCACGGAGGGCGTCGTCGATCAGGCGGTTGATCCGCTTGAGCACGGCACGGTCGGCTCGCTGCCAGTCGGTGTAGTCCTCCCAGGCTTGCGGGGTGAAGACCAGCCTCATGCCCGATCGAGGGGGTGCTCGACCGTCTCGCCGCGGGCCGCCGCTTCGGCCGCGTCCAGGAGCCGGCGTGCGTTGGCCGGCGACCGGAACAGGTACGCCGTCTCCTGCCACGCCGCGTACTCCTCGGCCGACATCAGCACGGCGTTCCCGCGCTTGGACGTGATCTCGATGGCCGCCCGGTCGTCGTTGACCTTCTCGATGAGCGGGAACAACTCCCGGCGGGCTTCGCTCGCGGTGATCGCCATGGCGCCTCCCTCATCCGACCGTTGAATGGTACGAGATATCGTACCATATAGGTCGAGCACGTCGCCTTGGCGAGTCGTAGACTAAGTCTATGACTAAGTCCGTTGGCGTCCACGAGGCCAAGACGCACCTCTCCAGGCTGCTCGAGCGGGTTGCTACCGGAGAGGAGATCGCCATCACCTGCCGCGGCCAGGAGGTCGCCCGGCTGGTGCCGGCACCGTCGGCCGGCGTGCGTCGCTTCGGCTTGGACCGGGGCCGTTGGGCCGTGCCCGAGGACTTCGACGCGCCGCTGCCGGCCGATGTCCTGGCGGCGTTCGAGCGGTGAACCTGCTGCTCGATACCCACGTCTTCCTCTGGTTGCAGACCGAGCCCGACCGCCTCGGCGAGCACCTGCGCCTCGTGGAGGACCGGCGGAACGAGCTGCTGGTCTCGGCCGCCAGCTCGTGGGAGATCGCCATCAAGTACCAGCTCGGCAAGCTGCCGTTGCCGGAGGCCCCGGAGCGGTACGTGCCGGACCGGGTACGGGCGATCGGTGCCCATGCGGTCGCCGTCGAGCATTTGCACGCCCTAGCCGTGGCCAGCCTGCCGGCGCTGCATGGCGATCCGTTCGACCGCCTGCTCGTAGCGCAGGCGACGTTGCTCGACCTGACCCTGGTGACCGCCGATCCGGCGGTCACCGACTATCCGGTGGCGACGATCCTCGTTTGAAGCGCCCCTACGGCTCCCGCTCCCGGCCACACGAGACGCGTGCGCTGCCGGAAGGGCCACGAGGTAGGGGACGGCCCGGTCACCGGTCGCAGTGGACGCACCGGTCGGGGTCCCAGGGCCGGTCCTTGGCGGCGTCGAGGAGGGCCCGGGAGGGCGGCCAGTCGTCGCGGACGTAGCGGGCGACGACCACCGGGTGCACCGACGCCGTGCCGGCGGCCCGCAGGGCCCAGGCGGCCGACTGCAGGCTGGCCCCGGTCGTGTAGGTGTCGTCGACCAGCAGGACGCGCCGGCCGGCGACGTCCCCGCAGCAGGCCACCAGGTCCCGCGCCGCGTGGCCCCGCTCGACCCCGTGCAGGCCCGGCGACAGCCAGTCCCCGGCGGCCGGCAGGGCGCGGACCAGGCGCAGCACGCCGAGCAGCGGGTGTGGCCCCCGCCGGCCGGTCAGCGAGGGCACGACCGCCACGGCGTCGACGCCGCCCGGGGCCACGCAGGCCAGGTGCCGGTCGAAGAACACCGTGGCGAGCACGGCCAGGCGGAACGCCTGGCCCGCCGTACGGCGCCGGCCCGACTTGTACCGCCGCAGCGCCAGGTAGAGCGGGCTGTCCGGTGTGGCCAGGGCCATCGGGGTGACCGGGTCGAGCGGGGCGTCGAGCCGGCGGGCGTGGTCGTCGCAGTTCCGGCACCGGCGGAAGGCGCGGTCGATGCCGGCCCGGCAGACCGGGCAGGTGCCCGGGCCCGGCCACCCCACGGGGAGGCCGGCGGCCGTCAGCCCTGCTGCGACGTCAACCGAAGGCAAGCTGGACCGGCGGGTCGGCGGGGAGCAGTGTGTCGAGCCGGGCCAGGACCTCCCCGGCGTCCTCCACCACGGCCACCCCGGGGCGGTGTGCGTACCGGCGGGCCCACTCGTGGTCCGCCACCAGGCGCCGCAGCAGGAAGATCTGCTTGCCGTGCTCCATGCACCGGCGCGCCTGCTGGCGGGCCCCCGACGTCGCGCCGGCCTCGACCACCACGGTGCCCAGGGACAGGCCGGAGGTGGTGACGTTCCGGAGGGGGAACGTCGCCCGGGCCGGCGCCTGGTCCGGCCAGAACTGGGAGACGAGCAGGCCACCCGAGCCGACGATCCGTTCGGCCAGCGGCCGGTTCTGTGCCGGAGAGACGGGGCGCAGGATGCCGTGCCCCAACACGGCGACGGTGGTCCCGCCGGCCCGCAACGCCGCCTCGTGGGCCGCGGCGTCGATCCCGGCGGCCAGGCCCGACACCACGGCCACGCCCTGGGCGGCCA
>JASHWO010000198.1 GCA_030044045.1 Acidimicrobiales bacterium | reverse complement strand
CGACCGTGCTCTTCTTGAACGTGGCCAACGAGCCCCGGATCGGCCCGGCCCGCCTCTGGGTGGCCCTGGCCCGGCGCTGGGCCGCGGCCGGGGTGCGGTCGTTCCGCCTCGACCTGAGCGGCCTGGGCGACAGCCCCACCCGCCGGCCCGGCCAGCGCCGGTTCGTCACCCGGGCCCCCGAGGCCTTCGACGACGTGCAGGAGGCCTGCCGGGCGCTGTGCCCGGAGGATCCCGGCGACGTGGTGCTGGTGGGGTTGTGCGCCTCGGCCTACCAGGCACTGGACAGCGCCTTCGACGTATGGCCACGGGGCGTGGTCTCGATCAACCCCGTCCTCTCCTTCCGCCCGCCCGAGGTGGCCGCCGGCCGCCGCCTCGACCCCCGGCGCCACGTGGCCATCCCCCGCCGGGCGGCCACCCAGGCCCTGCACGGCAATGGTCCCGTGATGGGGCTCCGCCACCACGTCCCCCGCCTGGCCGAGCGGGCCCGCAACCTGGCCGAGTCGGTCGAGGGGCTGCTGGCCCCCCGGCGCAGGCGGCCGGCAGCGTGGCTGGGCGAGCTCACCGGCCGGGGAGTCGACGTGCTGGTGGTGTGCGGCGAGCGCGAGGCCCGGCCCATCCGCCTAAGCGGCACCACCCGCACCTTCCGCCGCCTGGCTGCCGCCGGGCGCTTTCACCTCCGGCTGGTGCCGGGGTTGGAGCACGGGCTGCTGGTGGCCGACCAGCGGGACGAGGTAGCGGCCATCGTGACCACCCACGTCCTGGCCCTCACCGGTCATGTCGGCGCCGGCACCTCCGCCCCGATCGTATGTTCCGGAGCTCGTGTTACCACGATGTCAATATAAAATTGACCGTACTCTTGACGGCAGAGGGATGGGGTGTTTGATTGAGACCCGTATCGGAGGTCGTCACGATGAAATCACGGCTATTGCGCACCATCGGGGTGGGAGCAGCACTCCTGATCCCAGTTAGTGGGGTTACCCTACTGGGTATGGGTACTGCCGGTGCGTTGTCAACGACGGTGACAGTCACCAGTGCGTCGTTCATGTTCCACCTGTCTGGCGGCGCGGGCCCGACAGCAAAATGCCCTACATCGTACCCAGTTACATTCACACTAGTACACGGCGAGACAGTCAATACGACTCAGCTTACAGACGGCTGTACACCTGCGAACGTGACAGGTGTCGCGATAACAGCAGCGAGTGGTGGTCTTGTGTTCACAACATCGCATAACACTCTGACTCTGGTCACAGGTTTGTTCAGCCTCAACATCACCTTTGGTACGACAATTTGCATCCTCACCTTCGGGAAGAACCTTGTGCTGGATGGGAACGGAGGAAAGACGGGATTCTCGGGCTCGAGTACAACTGCTCTCGCAACGGCCACGACGGGGAGAGGCACTGGCACGAACTGCACGACGCTGCAGGCCAGGCTTCGCCACACGCCCGGTACGGTCGCGGTGACACTAAACTTCAGTGCGAAGCCCTAGCCCGTATTGAATCTTCGCCGGCACCTCCGTCCTCCCCTCCTCCGGAGCCGGACAGTGGCCGTTCTCCCGGCCCGGCTGCGCCGTTCCCGGTGCCCGGCGGGCGGCGGGCGGCCAGGGCGTCGTGGGCCCGCCGGTGCAGGGGGCGCAGGGCCATGAACGAGCGCACGGCCAGCCGGTCGATCGGGTTGTGCCCCAGGGGCACGAAGAACGAGGCGAACCGGGTGCGGTCCGGGTACATGCGCAGGAGGGTCTGGTTGCCGGCGTAGGTGCACACGTCCACCCAGTCGAAGGCCGCGGTGTCGTGGAAGTGACGGATGACGTCCAGGTGGAGCTGGAGCCCGGGGCTGGAGCGGGCGAACCGCTCGTCGTAGCCGACCTTCAGCATGAACAGCCCGTCCCGCCCGGCCACGAACAGCAGCACGGCGCAGACCACCCCGGCGCCCTCCAGGGTGTAGGCGCGCAGCCGGCCCTGTGCCCGGAAGCGGTCGCACATCTCGGCGAAGTACTCGGGCTCCCCGGGCACGGTGGCCATGGCCACCCCGATGGCCGCCTTGTAGCCCTCGGCCTCCAGGCGGACCAGCTCGTCCACCACCGCCGGGTCGTCGCTCCGGTCCACCAGGCGCACCTCGGCCCCCACCGCGGCATCGAGCCGGCGGCGCAGGCGGCGCAGGTTGCTCAGGTCCTTCTTCGTGTGGATGGCGTCGTAGGTGGCCTCGGGCCGGCGCCGCAGGTACGGCCGCTCCCAGGACTCGTGGCGGTACAGCGGGAGGCCGGCCCGGGCCGCCGCCGCCTGCACCGCCCGGTCCGCCGCACCGCCCTCGGCCACCTCCTGGAGCACCAGCACCCGCCCGGCGGCCGGCCCGCGCCGGGCCCGGAGCTCGCCCAGCACCGCGGCCAGCGCCTCCGCCCCGCGCCCGGGGTCGAGCAGGGGCGTGCCGCAGTAGACCATGCGCCGGACCTCGGTGGTCACGAAGGGGTACGGGAACCGCCGCCAGCGGCGGACCCGGCGCACCGGCAGGCAGGCCAGGAAGCGCCCGCCCTCCTCGGCCAGCGCCAGTTCGATCTCCCCGCCGAACCGCTGGTGGCGGGCGGCGGGCAGCACGCAGTCGGGCTCGTAGAGTGGGTTCGGGTCCACCGCCGCCTCGGCCAGGGCCCGCCACGCCCGCTCGTCCTCGGGCCCGACCTCCCGGGCCGGCACTATCCGCGTCTGGATCGTCACCGCTCGCCCACCGCTCCTCTCGGCCTCTCTCGACCACCAGGCGGCGCGGCCGGTCATGGCGCGCCCGCCCCCCGGCGAGGAGAGCCCCCGCCGCCGGCCGTGATACGGCCCCGCCGGGCGCGTATCAGGCGGCCGACCAGTCCGCTCCCCTTTCCGACGCGCCGGATGGGCTCGAGCGGAGGAGGTCACGTGAAGGTCGCCGTCTTCGGGCTGGGCTACGTGGGTACCGTCACTGCCGCGGTGCTGGCCGACCACGGCCACCAGGTGTGGGGGGTGGACGTGGATCCGGGCAAGGTCCGGCTGGTGGCCGCCGGGCGCAGCCCGGTGCTCGAGCCCGGGTTGGAGGAGCTGGTCGCCGCCGTCGTGGCCACCGGCCGGCTCCGGGCCACCGTCGACGCCGCCCGGGCCGTGCAGGGCGCCGAGGTCTCGCTGGTGTGCGTGGGCACCCCGTCGTCACCGACCGGGAGCACCGACCTGGCCGCGGTGCGGCGGGCGGCCGGGGATGTCACCGGTGCCCTGGCGGCCGGGGCGGCCTCCCCTACCGGGCACCATGCCGTGGTAGTGCGCAGCACCGTCCCTCCGGGCACCGTCGAGGGCGAGGTGGCCCCGTTGCTGGCCGACCGGCTGGCCGGCGGCCCGGTGGCGGTGGGGACGGGGATGTGCCCGGAGTTCCTGCGGGAGGGCTCGGCCATCGCCGACTTCCACCACGCCCCCTTCACCGTGCTGGGCACCGGCGACCCGCGGGTGGCCGGCACGGTGTGCCGGCTGTTCGCCTTCCTCGACGGGCCGGTGCGGGTGGTGGGGACCCGGGAGGCCGAAGGCCTGAAGTACGCCTGCAACGCCTTCCACGCCACGAAGGTCTCGTTCGCCAACGAGCTGGGCCGGCTGTTCCGGGTGCTCGGGGTCGACGCCCGCCTGGTGATGTCCCTCTTCTGCGAGGACACGACGCTGAACCTCTCGGCCCGCTACCTCTCCCCCGGCTTCGCCTTCGGTGGGTCCTGCCTGCCGAAGGACCTGCGGTCGCTGCTGTACCAGGCCCGTATGGCGTGCGTCGACCTGCCCCTGCTGGCCGGCGCCCTCTCCAGCAACGAGCGCTCGGTGGCCGACGTGGTGAACCGCGTGGTGGCCACCGATGCCCACGCGGTGGCCCTGCTGGGGCTGAGCTTCAAGGGCGGCAGCGACGACCTCCGGGAGAGCCCCTACGTGGACCTGGCCGAGACGCTGCTCGGCAAAGGCTTCGACGTGCGCATCTTCGACCCGCTGGTCGACCCGTCCCGGCTGGTGGGCGCCAACCGTCGCCACCTGGCGTCGAAGCTGCCCCACGTGCGGCGGGCGCTCCGTCCCTCGCCGGCCGAGGCGTTGCGCGGCGCCGAGCTGGCCCTGGTGTCGAATGCCCACCCCTCGGTGGCGGCGGCGCTGGCCGCCGACCCCCCGCCGGTGGTGATCGACCTGTACGGCCGCCTCGAGCCGGCGGTGGAGGCCCTGGACGGCTACCAGGGCGTGGCGTGGTAGGCCGTCGGGCGCCGCGGGTGCACGTCATCGTGCAGAACCTGCCGGTGCCCTTCGACCGCCGGGTCTGGCTGGAGTGCCAGACCCTCACCACCGCCGGCTACCAGGTGTCGGTGGTGTGCCCCCGGGGCCCCGGCGACCCCCCGCTGGAGGTGGTGGAGGGCGTGACCCTGTACAAGTACCGCCCGCCGCGCACCGGGACCGGCAAGGCGGCCTTCGTCCGGGAGTACCTCCACTCGCTGGCGGCCACGGCCTGGCTCACCGGCCGGGCCTGGCGCCACGACCGCTTCGACGTGCTCCAGGCCTGCAACCCGCCCGACATCTTCTGGCCCATCGCCCTGGCCCTGCGCCCGGCCGGGGTGCGCTTCGTCTTCGACCACCACGACCTGTGCCCCGAGCTCTACGAGTCGAAGTTCGGCGACCGGGCCTCGCTCCCCTACCGGGGGCTGCGCCTGCTGGAGCGCGGCACGTTCCGGTCCGCCCACCGGGTGGTGTCGACCAACGGGTCCTACCGGGCCGTGGCCCTCGGCCGGGGTGGCAAGCGCCCGCAAGACGTGACCGTGGTGCGCACCGGGCCCGACCCGGACCGCCTGCAGCCGGTGGACCCGGATCCGGCCCTCCGCCGGGGCCGGCGCCACCTGGTGGCCTACCTCGGGGTGATGGGCCCCCAGGACGGGGTCGACCTGGCGGTGCGGGCGGCCGACCACGTGGTGCACCGGCTGGGTCGCACCGACGTGAGCTTCACCTTGGTCGGGGCCGGCGAGTCCTACGAGGCGCTGGTGGCGCTGCGGGACCGGCTCGGCCTGGCCGGCGTGGTGGAGCTACCGGGCCGGCTGCCCGACGAGGCGGTGGCCCGCATCCTCTCCACCGCCGACGTGGGCCTCTGCCCCGACCCGAAGAACCCGCTGAACGACGTCTCCACCATGAACAAGACCATGGAGTACATGGCCTTCGGGCTGCCGGTGGTGGCCTTCGACCTGCACGAGACCCGGGTGTCGGCCAGGCGGGCCGCCCTCTACGCCGAGCCGGGCCGGGTGGACGCCTTCGCCGAGCTGCTGGTGGGGCTGCTCGACGACGAGCGCCAGCGGCGGGCCATGGGCGCCTACGGCCGGCGGCGGGTGGTCGACACGTTGGCCTGGTCCCACCAGCAGGCAGCCTACCTCCGCGTCTACGACGAGCTCACCGGCACCACCCGGGCCCCAGCTCCGGCGGCGTCCGGCCCTGCCGTCCGTGCCGGCAGCCGCACCGGCACCAGGCCCCGCCCGGCCGCGCCGACCCCCGCCATCCCCGCCCGGCCGGGGCCGCCTGCTCCTGCCCGCCACCCGGCGGCTCGCTGACATGTGCGGGATCGCCGGCTGCTACCAGCAGGTCGACGGGGACCACCTGCTCGGCCCCCTGTCGGACCGCCAGGCCCACCGGGGGCCGGACCACGCCGGCACCTACCGCTTCCATCGGGGGCAGATCTCGTGCCAGCTGGCCCACCGCCGGCTGTCGGTGATCGACCTCACCCCCGGCGGCGACCAGCCGCTCCGCCGGGACGGCCTCGTCCTCTGCTACAACGGCGAGCTCTACAACTACAGGGCCCTGCGCCGCGAGATGTCCGCCGCCGGCCAGGCCTTTTCCACCGCCTCCGACACCGAGGTGGTGCTGGCGGCCTGGCGACGGTGGGGTCCGGCCGCCCTCCCCCGCTTCCGCGGCATGTTCGCCTTCGCCGTGTTCGACGAGCGCACCGGCCGCCTGGTCCTGGCCCGGGACCAGCTCGGCATCAAGCCGCTGCACTACCTCCCCCGCAAGGACGGGGTGGTATTCGCCTCCGAGCTGAAGGCCATCGTGGCCACCCTCGGCCAGGGCATGGTGGCCGACCCGGCCGCCCTGGTGGCCTCCCTCCTCTTCTACTGGATCCCGCCCGGTCGCTGCGCCGTGCAGGGCGTGGAGAAGCTGCCCCCCGGCACCTGGGCCGAGTTCCTCCCCGACGGCCGCCACGCCGTCCACCGGTACTGGGCGGTGGAGGAGGTGGCGGCGGCCGCGGCGGACGGCCCGCCGGTGGCCCTGGGCCCGGTGGTGGAGGAGTCGGTGGCCGCCCACCTGGTGGCCGACGTGCCCGTGTCGAGCTTCCTCTCGGGGGGGCTCGACTCCAGCATCGTGACCGTGCTGGCCACCCGGGCCAACCCGTCGATCGACGCCTACACCATCACCTTCCGCCGGCAGGACCAGCGGATCGAGGCCATGCCCGACGACGCCGCCTACGCCCGCCGGGTGGCGGCCCGGTACGGCGTGGCCCTGCACGAGATCGAGGCCTCGCCGGACGTGGCCCGGCTCCTGCCGCGCATCGTGGACGTGCTCGACGAGCCGGTAGGGGATCCGGCGGCCATCGACACCCTCCTCATGTGCGAAGCCGCCCGCGACGCCGGCGTGAAGGTGGTGCTCTCGGGGATGGGGGCCGACGAGCTCTTCGGCGGCTACCGCCGCCACCTGGCCTGCCTCCTGGCCGCCCACTACCGCCGCGTCCCGGCGCCGGCCCGCCGGGCGGTCCGGGCCGGCGCCGGCCGGTTGCCGGTGGTGGCCGGGGGCCGCGGCCTGCGTACCGTGCGTTGGGGGAAGCGCTTCCTGGACTTCGCCGAGCTGCCCGAGGCCGCCGCCTTCCGCCGCAGCTACTCCCTGTACGACCAGCAGGAGCTGGCGGCGCTGCTCGGACCGGAGCTGGCGCCGTACGTGGCCGAGGTGGTGGAGGAGCACGACGAGATCTACGCCGGCTCGACCCTCACCGACCCGGTCGGCCGGATGTGCCTGGCCGACACCCGGCTGTTCCTGCCCGGCCTGAACCTGGCCTACACCGACCGGGCCAGCATGGCTGCCTCGGTCGAGGTGCGGGTGCCCTTCGTGGACCCGGCGGTGGCCGCCGCCGCCTTCTCCTTGCCGGCCGGCGAGCGGATCCGGGGCCGCACCACCAAGGCGGCGTTGAAGGACGCCGCCCGGGCCTGGCTGCCTGGCGAGATCGTCGACCGGCCGAAGGCTTCGTTCGGGGCGCCGATCCGGGCCTGGATCTCCCGGGACCTGCGGGAGACGGTGCAGGAGCAGCTCCTCGGGGGCGAGCTGGTGGCCGGCGGCTTCCTCCGCCGGCGACCGCTGGAGCAGCTCGTCGAGGACGACCGCCGGGGTCGCCAGGACCGGTCCAAGCAGATCTGGCAGCTCCTCACCGCCGAACTGTGGTGCCGCCGGGCCCGCTCGAACGGGGTGGTCGTATGACCGCCGCCCGCCGCTGCACCGACGGGCGTGACGGGCCGGCCTGGTCGGGGCGCCCCCACCCACCGGCCAACGAGCGCCGCGGGGAGGCGCCGTGAAGCACGTCGCCCAGAACTACCGCACCGGGGATCTCCAGGTGCTCGACGTGCCGCCGCCGGCCTGCCGGCCGGGCGGGGTGCTGGTGCGGACCGGCTACTCGCTCATCTCCACCGGGACCGAGGTGATGAAGGTCTCCGAGGCCAACCGCTCCCTGGTGGGGAAGGCCCGGGCCCGGCCCGACCAGGTGCGCAAGCTGCTGGACGCCGTGGCCCAGCAGGGCGTGCGCAGGACCTACGCCAAAGCCGTGCAGCAGCTCGACGCCTACACCCCGCTCGGCTACTCCCTCTGCGGGGTGGTGGTCGAGGCCGGCCCCGGCGCCGGGGACCTGTCGCCGGGCCAGCTCGTGGCCTGCGCCGGGAACGAGTACGCCCTCCACGCCGAGCTGAACTGGGTGCCCCGGAACCTCTGCGTGCCCGTCCCCGACGGGGTCGACCCCCGCCTGGCCGCCTTCGCCACGGTGGGGGCCATCGCCCTCCACGGCGTGCGGCGGGCCGAGCCCCAGCTCGGCGACACGGCCTGCGTGGTGGGGTTGGGGCTGGTGGGCCAGCTCGTGGTCCAGCTCCTGGTGGCCTCGGGCGTGCGGGTGGTCGGCCTGGACGTGGTGGACGATCGCTGCCGGCTGGCCGAGAAGGTGGGAGCGGTGGCCTGTGCCGCGCCGGACGGCCAGGGATTGGCCGCGGTGGAGCAGGCCCTGGCCGGCTGCAGCGGGGGGCTCGGCGCCGACCACGTGTTCCTGGCGGCCGGGGGGTCGTCCAACGGGCCAGTGGAGGCAGCAGCCCGCCTGGCCCGCGACCGGGCCCGGGTGGTCGACATCGGCAAGCTCCGCCTCGACCTGCCCTGGAACGCCTACTACGACAAGGAGCTCGACCTCCGCTTCTCCCGTTCCTACGGCCCCGGCCGCTACGACGACCGTTACGAGCTGGAGGGGGTGGACTACCCGGCGGGCTATGTGCGCTGGACCGAGGGCCGGAACCTGCGGTGCTTCCTCGACCTTCTGGCCCAGGGCGCCCTCGCCGTCGACCTGCTGGTTGCCGGGACCTTCCCGGTGACCGAGGCGGTGGACGTGTACCGGCGCCTGCGCCAGGGGGAGCTGCCGGGCATCGGGTTCCTCTTCGAGTACCCGGCCGGCGACGGGGCGGCCGCCGGGCGAGGGCACGGCATCACCGAGGC
>JASHWO010000197.1 GCA_030044045.1 Acidimicrobiales bacterium | reverse complement strand
GTCGAGGTGCCCGGCCTCCCACTCCTCCCGGCGGCGCACGTCCAGGGCCACCTGGGTGGCGTCGCCGGCCACCAGGGCCAGGTCGGCGAAACCGCGCACCGGGTGGGTCCGCACGGCCCGGCCGTCGGCCGGGGGTAGCGCCCCCACGTAGCGGCCGGCCAGGTTCTCCACGCCGATCCGGGCCAGGTCCACCTGGGCGGCGTCGGCCGTCTCGGCCCGCTCGGCGGCCAGCACCAGTGAGACGTCGTCCGGCAGCAGCCAGCCGAGGTAGGTGGTGAAGGGCAGGTCGTGCTCGAAGTTCAGGGAGCGGCCCAGGTGCCGCCCGGCGAAGGCCACCCGGGGCCGCAGGTCGACCACCCAGGCGTCGCCGGCCGCCAGCCGGTGGACGTCATCCCAGCCGAGGGCCGGGGGCGGTGCCAGATCCGGCCGCGGCACCCCCTCCCGGTTCCGGGACGCCATGCGGTGGTAGTAGCGGGGGTAGGCGCCGAAGCCGGCCAGGAGGTCGGCCACGAACGCCTCCTCGCTCCCGGCCTGGAAGGCCCGGTTGGTCGTGCGTTCCTGCTCGATGGTCGAGTCCTCCGCCGAGGCCGCCCCTGCCGAGCAGAAGCTGCCGAAGCCGTGGGTGGGCAGCACCGACACCCAGCCCGGGAGCTGGCCCAGCTCGTGGGCCGAGCGGTACTGCAGCCGGGCCAGGGGCGCCGCCTGGTCGTGGCCGAGCAGGTCGGTGCGGCCGACGGACCCGAAGAGGAGGGAGCCGCCGGTGCAGGCCACGGCCGGGCGGCCCCGGTCCAGGGCCACGTAGCCGACGTGGTGGGGGGTGTGGCCGGGGGTGGCCACCACCCGGAGCGAGAAGTGCTCCCCCACCGGGATCTCGTCCCCGTGGGCCACCGGGTGGCGCTCGAAGGCCACGGGCTCGGCCGCCGCTACCAGGTAGGGCACGTCCAGCTGGCGGGCGAGCGCCCAGCCGCCGGAGAGGTAGTCGTTGTGGACGTGGGTCTCGGCCACGCAGGCGATGCGCACGCCGGCTGCGGCCGCGGCGGCCAGGACCCGGTCGACGTCGCGCTGGGGGTCCACCACGGCCCCCACCACGCCGTCGTGCACCACGTAGCTCCGGTCGCCCAGCTCGGGGGTGGCCAGGGTGACGACGTCGATCATCGGGCGGCTCCTCGCGGGCCCGGGACGCGGTCCCGACCCGCTCCCGCGAGGTTACCCGCGCCGGTCCGGAACGCGCCGTGCGAGGTCCGGGCGGCCCGCCGGCCGCCGCGTCCCTGCAGGCACCCCACCCCGGGCCGGGCGGTCGCCGACGGGGCATAGCATTGGAATATCTGGCCCGGCGCGGCGGTTGGCACCGGCACCACCCACGCCCGGAACCCGAGCTCGCCCGGAGGCCCCGCCGATGACGCCCACGCCCGACATCCGCACCGAGGGGCTGCTCCGGCGCCGCCTCGCCCCCGACTGGGTCATCCTGGCCCTGGCCTGCGTGGCCCAGTTCATGGTCATCCTCGACGTGTCGGTGGTGAACGTGGCCCTGCCCTCCATCGGGCGCGACCTCCACTACTCGCCGGTGGGGCTGCAGTGGGTGGTCAACGCCTACGTGCTCACCTTCGCCGGGTTCCTACTGCTGGGGGGGCGGGCCGCCGACCTCTACGGCCGCCGCCGGGTGTTCCTATTGGGCCTCCTGGTCTTCGTGGTGACCAGCCTGGCTGGCGGCTTCGCCCAGTCGTCCGGCTGGCTCACCACCGCCCGGGCGCTCCAGGGCGTCGGGGGCGCCGTCCTCTCCCCCGCCACCCTGACCATCATCATCACCACCTTCTCCGGCCGCTCCCTGGCCCGGGCCCTCGGTCTGTGGGGCGCCATGGGCGGCGCCGGCGGGGCCATCGGGGTGCTGCTGGGCGGCGTGCTCACCGCCGAGCTGTCGTGGCGGTGGGTGCTCTTCATCAACGTGCCGATCGGGCTGGTCGCCGCGGCGGCGGCGCTGGTGTTCCTGGGCGAGGCCAAGGGCACGGGCCCCCGCCGGCGGCTGGACGTCCCGGGGGCGGTGACGGTGACCGCCGGCCTGGCCGCCCTGGTCTACGCCATCGTGGGTACCGACCAGTACCCGTGGGGCTCGGCCCACACCGTGGGCTGGCTGGCCGTCTCGGCGGTGCTGCTGGTCGCCTTCCTGGTGCTCCAGCTCCGGTCGGCCTCGCCGCTGATGCCGTTCCGGCTGTTCCGGTTCCGGGCGGTCTCCGGAGCCAACGTGGTGATGTTCGTGGTGGGGGCCATCTTCTTCTCCATGTGGTACTTCCTCTCCCTGTACCTCCAGGACGTGCTCCGCTACGGCCCGCTCCGGGCCGGGATGGCCTTCCTGCCCATGGGCATCGCCGTCATCGTCGGCGCCCAGGGCGCGTCCCGGGCCATGCCCCGCACCGGCATCCGCCCGCTGCTCTTCGCCGGCTCGGCCATGGCCGTGGTGGGCTTCGCCTGGCTGTCGAGGATCGGTGCCGGCAGCCACTACTGGGACGTGGTGTTCGGGCCGGGGGTCATCATCTCCTTCGCCCTGGGGGTGCTCTTCATGCCCTTGGCCGCCGCCGCCACGCTGGACGTGCCCCGAGCCGAGGCCGGGCTGGCCTCCGGCATGCTGAACACCTCCCGCCAGGTGGGCGGCTCGTTGGGCCTGGCCGTGCTGGCCACCCTGGCCAGCAGCCACACCCGGGCCCTGGAGCAGGTGGGCACGGCGTCGCTGGCCGCCATGGCCGACGGGTTCTCCCGGGCCTTCGTGGTGGCCTCGGTGCTGGCCGTGGCCG
>JASHWO010000196.1 GCA_030044045.1 Acidimicrobiales bacterium | reverse complement strand
GGCGCCGGCCGGCTGGCACTGCGCCGGGGTGGACTACCAGGACGGGGGCGAGGTCTTCGTGCTGTCGCCACCGGGCCGCCCCACGCCGAGGCTCGGCTCGGGGGCCGGCGACGTGCTGGCCCACGTGACCCGGGGCATCGTCGTCCAGCACGAGGACGGCTGCGTGGGCTGTGCCTGGGGCCTGGTCCACACCCTCTTCGCCTCGTCCACGGCCGTCTGCCCGCTCCCCGCCGACCGGTGCACCGTGTCCCGCCCGGCCGGCGAGACCCAGCAGGACCTGGCGGCCGATGCCGTCGCCTTCCACGACCCGCCCGGCGTGCACGGGGCCGGCACGCCGTCGGGGGGTGCGCTGCCGGCCACAGGGGCCGCGCTCTCCGCCGGCGACGCCGCCGCCACGATCACCTGCGTCCTGCCGACGCGCACACGGCACGTCTGCCGGGTCACCGTGGGCGGCTTCGTCGCCGCGGCGCCGGCCTGGCGCACATAGCCACGCCGGAACCGGGCGCCGGCGCTCGCCAGTGCTGCTCGCTCCCCTTCCCGACGAAAGCCGGCGCCGGGCGTCAGCTCCCGGCGCCGTCCGACTGCGCGGCCACGTAGGCCGCCATTCCCGGGATGGTGAAGCTCAGGGCGTCGCCGTCGGCCATGATGGTGCCCTTCTCCAGGAGGCTCGCCCGGACACGCGACATCGCCCTGGCGGCCTGGCCCAGATGACGGGCGACGTCGCCCCCGGTCACCGGCCTGCCGGACGCCACCAGCTCGGACAGGGCCATCAGGTACTCCCGTTCGCGGGGCGACGTATGGGCCCAGCGGCTGGCGTAGAGGCCCTGGGACAGCTGGCGGCCGGCGGTATCGAGCGCTCGCTCGACGGCATCCAGCCTGATCTCCGGTGCACCGGCGCTGGCCCGCCAGGCGTGGTGCCCGTAAAGCTGGACGGCGTAGGGATACCCCGCCGTTGCCCGGGCCAGCTCGGCGACCGCCTCGTCGGTGAACGGGCGTCCGGCACCGGCGGCGGGGACCGTCAGGGCCTCCCGGGTGGCTGTCGGGCCGAGCACGCCGATCTCGTGCCAGGTGCCGCGCTCGAAGTACGACACGCTGTGCCGCGGGTCGCGCATCGCCACCAGCCCGGCCCCGACCACGACGACAGGCCACCGCGCACCGACGGCCTCCTGGAGGATGGCCCCGAGCGCGGTCAGCTCCTCCCGGTTGGCGTTCTGGAGCTCGTCGAGCGTCAGGACGAAGCCGGCTCCCCGGGCCGCCGCGGCGTCGGCGACCTCGCGGAGCGCCTCGTGCAGGAGGAGCCCCTGATCGACCACGGGCGCCGCCGGGTCCCGGGCGAAGTGCAGCTCCGCACCCATGCCGAACACGCCCGCTCGCAGCACCGTCTCCTTCAGCTTCACGGGACTCTTCGGAGCCGACGTCAGCAAGCTGGTGGCACTCTTGGCCGCGACCACCAAACGGGCCGTGAACGGCTGGCCGGGGGCGATCTCGACGTGGATCCGGGGCCACCCGAAGGTGGCGCCGGCCAGGTCGCCGGCTCGCCCCAGGAGGACGGTCTTTCCGACCCCCCTGGCCCCCACCGCGAGCACCGGCGGCGGGGTCCAGCCGTCGTGGGCCGCGGTAGCCAGGGCCTCCTCGATGCTGGCCAGGACACCCTCACGACCGGCGAGGACCGGGGGATCCTGGTTGAACCCGGGACGGTAGGGGCTTGACAGATCGACCATGTCCCCCAGTCTACGGTTGTCTGCGCTGTCTGTAATCGTCTGCGCTGTCTACGGTTGTCTGTGCTGTCTGTAGTTGTCTGCGCTGTCTACGGTTGTCTGCAATGCCGACTGCCGACTGCCGACCGCCGGCCAGGCAGGCCAAGCCGGGCCGGGCCGGGCCCGACGAGACGGGCTCAGCGGTTCTCGCGGGCCTCGGCCCGGGGATCGTCGGGCGTGCGGTCGAGCACCCGCGGGCGCCGCATCTGCCCCAGCCAGGGACGGGACCGGAACCACGGTGCCGGGGGCGGCATCACCAGCAGGGTGAGGGCGTCCACGATCGGCTCGTAGTTGACCCGCCAGCCCGAAAAGTGGCGCCAGGCCTCCTCCGGCGTGCGCTCGAAAGGGAAGTCCACCTGCTGGAGGCGGGCCACACCCACCAGGTACTCGTCGTAGGTGAGCCGGATCGGATCGGTGGGCAGCGGGTCCGGGTCGTACTCGATGTGCAGCACCCCGGCCAGCGCCCGCAACGTGCTCATCCCCATCTGCAGGCAGTTCCGGGCCTGCCGGGGCGCCGAGCCGGGATTGATGGCGTCGTGCAGCGCCGCGGCGTCGAGCATGGCGGTGAAGGCCGTCAGCCACGACCGCCAGGGCACCGGCGAGCGGAACCACATGAGGGAGGGGTAGTTCGTGTGGCTCTCGGCCACCGCCGCCGCCCAGTGCTCCCACGTCCGGTAGAGGTCGGGCAGCTCGGCCGTGGTGCGGAACCAGTGGTGGCGGGCCAGGACCTCCGGGCCCCAGGCCGGCACCCCGGCCCGGGTGCCCAGCAGGGTGACCACCGACTCCCGGGCCGAGAAGGCCGAGTACAGCGTGGGCAGGTAGGCGATCTCCAGGGCCACCACCAGCAGGCCGGTGCCCGCCGCCACCAGCTCCACCGCCTCCGACGACCGGTCGTGCAGGGTGGCCACCCCGAGCGTGAACACCGACGACCCGGCCACGGCCAGGGCGTGCAGCAGGGTGGCATGGCTGTCCCACCAGGCCATCAGGCCGAACCCCACCACCAGCGCCCCCAGCCACACCACGAAGAGGAACACCATGGCGAACGGGCCCACCAGCGACATGAAGCGGTCCTTGGCCTCGTAGCTGGAGAGCAGGCGGACGATCCGGCGGACGGCCCGGGCCATGGTCCGGGAGACGGCCCGTAGCAAGCGGGAGGAGGTGGCCCGCGGCACCACCAGCGTGGTGAAGACGCTGGACAGCGTGGACACCACGACCACCAGGCCGGCCAGGAAGCCGATCAGCCTGACGATCCCGCCCATCCCACGATGATGGCCGCTGGCGGCGGGGGCTGCCGGGACCGTGCCGCCCACGCCGGCGCGGCGGCCTGCACCGTC
>JASHWO010000195.1 GCA_030044045.1 Acidimicrobiales bacterium | reverse complement strand
GGGCAGATCCTCGTCCAGGAGACCGTTCTGGGAAGGAGCCAGGTGGTCGTCACCGAGACGGACCCGACAGCCGGGAACCGAGGGGCCACGCTCGTGCTCGACCCCGGCAGCTCGACGGTGGCCGGGACCTACCCCCGGCCGGGCAGCGCCGGGGCGCCGGCCACGGCCGCAATGGTGCGTCATCTCGGCCCGGCGAGCGACGATCACGCGCACCTTACGGTTGCCGGCAACTGCTACCCGACACCCCAGGCGCCGGTGGTCATCAGCACGGACTTTGGCCCACTGGTGGACGGCGAGGGGATCATCGACTGCACACAATACGAGACACTCTCGCTCATCGTCTCCATCTACCGCGGTCTGCTCACACACGTGGGGACAACCGAAGGCGGGTCCAGCACAGGTTCCCGGCTCTCCTACTCGGTGAACTCCTACTACTTCTGCACCCACACCACAGGGACGCATGACTTCCGCACCTCGGAGATCTGGGCGGTGAACGGCACCGACGAGGGCGGGGCCACATCGTCGGAAGCGGGACTGCACTGCACATGAGTGGGAGGCCGTCCCTTCAGCGCTCCGGGTAGTTAGTTGTTCACGCATAGATCGTTGGTCTTTATCGTTGACACCGGCCGCGACCCGTGAGAAAGTGAGCGGGGCTCTCCTTCGGTTGTCGTCAGGGGCCTGACCGCGCCGGCTGTGCCGGGGGGACCCTGCGGTCAGTGCCAGGGGGTTGAGGGTGATGCCGCACATGCCGCCCGGTTGGGACGCCGACCAGCAGAGGCGTTACCTCGATGCGCTCTTGGCCTACGTGGCCGCACCCAGCGACGAGACCCGCGAGCAGTTCTTGATGGCAGCGCCAGGGATCGAAGAAGAAGCGCTCAGCTTTGCCACAGCCCTGATCGCCTGGCCCGGCTCGCAGTGGGTGCCACTGCTCGGTGAGCTCCGGGCGGCCCTTGACACGACACCGGTGCCTTCGCTGCCCGATCCGCCCCCCGGGTACGAGCAGGTGGCGCTTCTCGGCCAGCCGCAGATCACAGCGGTGTGGCAGGCGTACTGGTACTGGCCCGGCGAGGACACCTACGCCGACCTCCTCACCGCGGCCGGTCGCGACGCGGGGACATGGCTGGCGTACTTCGCGGACTCCCTCCGGGGGTACCCCGACTCGGCCTGGTGCCACAGGCTCCTGCGTCCGAAACCTCGACGGCGCCAAAGAGCGGGCCAGTCCCGGCCGCTGCCCTCCTTTCGCTGGACCACCGTCGTGGCGGCCACCGCCGTGGTCGTGGTGCTGGCGGCTACCGCGGTGGTCCTCGGAACCCGCTCGACTACGTCGCCGTCAGCGCTGAACCCCAGCCTGGTCGCTTCGTGGCGCCTGGCCGGTGACATCGACCAGCCGGCGTGGCAGGTGGCGACCGGGAGGAACGCTGAGCCGTTGCCATTGCTCACCTGCCCTGGATCGACAACGTGCTTTGCCAGCCTCACCGCCGGGTCCGGCAGCTTCGTGGTGGAGGCCACGACCGACGGTGGCAGCGCGTGGGAGGCTCGGAATCTCCCGAACAGCGTCCGGCTCACCGCGGCGCTCGCCTGTCCCACGCAGAGCATCTGCGTCGGCACGGGTGCCGCCCCGAGCACCACGGGACCCGGCGAGGAAGTGGCCGTGGTGACCGCCGACGGCGGCACGAGCTGGACCGAGCACGACCTGCCGGCGGACGTAGCGAAGGTGGAGGCGCTGACGTGCCCGACTGTTGTCACCTGCGTCGGCGTGGCCACCACCGCGCCGGGAACCTCCACGACGCCCGGCGGCCAGACGATCGCCGTCCGGAGCACCGACGGGGGGACGTCCTGGTCGACCGTGACCCTGCCGTCGCCGGTGTACCCGTCGGACAGCGCCCTGGCGTGCAGTTCGCCGACAGACTGCGTGCTGGCCGGTACGACTACCGAAGTTGCCCCGGGGCAAACGGCGACCACAACTGCCGTCGCCCTGGTGACCAACGACGGGGGAGTCCACTGGGCCCTTATGACGCTGCCCCGCGGCTTGGAACGAATGCGCGCAGTGTCGTGCGCGCCGGGTGGCGGGTGTCTGGCACTCGCAGAACGCACCGCGACAATGGCGTTCGACCACTATACCGTGCTCCGATTGGCGATACCGGGGGGACGGTCGTGGCAGGTGGTCGCGGGCGCCGGGTTCTCGCTCGCCTTCGTCTCCAGCCTCAGTTGCCCTGCTGCCAACGACTGCTGGGCCAGCGGACGTTCTAAGCCGACCGCCGGCCAGCGATCGAGCGGAGCGATCGCTGTAACCCATGACGGGGGCACGTCGTGGACCATCGCGACGCTTCCCCACCGACTGACAGCGGCTCGGGCGCGCGCGTTCGGTACGGACCACCTGGATTTCACAACAATCTCGGCGGTGTCGTGTCCCCATGTCGACGTGTGCGTGGCCATGGGGACCGAGGCACTGTCGGCGCCGCAGGTCGTCTTCCGCGACGACGGCGCGTGACGTACCTCGCCGGACGAGGAAACCTCAGTGTGCCGGCGTGGCCCGGCGGCGCCGGCCGTTCCGCCAGGTGCGGGCCCACCAGGCCAGCAGCACCAGGAGCGCCAGCACAGTCAGGACCACCCCGACCAGCGAGGTGGCGGTGGAGCGCACGGTGAGCTGGCCGCTGGCGATGCGCAGGTGCCCGCCGGGAGCGTCGAAGGCCACCTCGAGCGGGAGGTCGCCCGAGGTGCGGGCTTCCACGTCGATCCGCACCGGGTTCGTGCTGTGGTCGAGGGCCAACGGCTGGGAGCTGCCGTGGGGGAACACGAAGCGGCCGCCGCTCAGGGTGAGCGTGCCCACCACCGTGTAAGGGGCCCGGGAGATGATCGTCACCGGGATCGGGCCGGTGCGGGCGGTCAGGGTGATGGTCCGCTCGGTGGCCAGCTGGACCAGGGAGAGCTGGCCGTCGAGGGTCCGGGTGAAGGCCTGCACCCCCGCCGTCTGGCCGGTGTGGGCCGGGTCGTCGGACTCGGTGGCCAGCAGGAGCTGGTCGAGGTGGGTCAGCACGGTCCGTGTGCCTTGCACGGCCCCGTCGAAGGCGGTGAGCCGGAGCCGCTGGTGGGTGATCTGGCTGGCCACGGCGGCGGCCAGCACTGGCCCGGTGCCGCCGCTCTGGAGGCGCCGGGTGTGGAGTGTGGCGGGCGGCGTGGTGGCGGTGAAGGCCGAGAAGTAGCCGGCCAGGGTGGTGGCCTGCACCACCGGGTCTGTGGCCAGCCCCTGCAGGACCGCTGTGTCGAAGGCCTGGGTGGCCGTCCAGCCGGCCGGGGGTACGGCCACCACGCCCCGTGGTGTGGGTGTGTTCGGCAGCTCGAAGTGGATCAGGGCCAGGTCGGCCAGGAGCTGGTTGGCCTCCAGCGCCGGGTCCCCGGGGTCGGCGGTGAAGTGGGCGGCCAGCTCGCCGTCGGAGGCGGCGGCGGTCACCGGGGCGCCCCGGCCGATCGACAGCTCGAACGCCCAGGCCCATGTGGTGCTGGTCCCGCTGGGCGACGCCAGGTCGCTGTCCGGCAGTACCAGCGAGGTGGCGTCCACCCCTTTGGTGGCCATCCCGGCCCGCAGGTCGCTGCCGACGGTGCCCGTCGCCACCCACGTCCTGCCGGTGGCGCCGGTCGTCTGGACGCCGAGACCCTCGAGCACTGTTGCCCCCTCGGTCATCTGGGCGGTGATCTCGCCGGTCTCGCCGGCCCCGGCCAGCGCGCCCAGGTCCACCGGGACGTAGGGCTGGGCCAGGAACTGGCGGTCGGCCTGGTCGGTGGTGGACATGGCCGCCAGCTTCTGCACCGCCTGGGCCCCGCCGTCCCGGGTCCCCAGCCGGTCCAGGCCCTGGAGCGTCTGGGGGGAGGCGGCCACGGTGACCGGCACGTCGGGGTTGGCAGCCAGGGAGCCGGCCAGGCCGGCCAGGGCCCGCGCCGCCCGGGCGCCGGGCGGGGACAGCGCGGTGGCCGGGTCGTGCCGGCCGGTGCGCACGGTCACCGGCGCGGTGACCGGCACCACCCAGGCGAAGTCCAGCCGGTGGGCGCTGGTGGTGGCGGTGTAGGTGAGGTAGGTCGTGAGCCGGGCGTGGGCCACCGGGGTGGTCCCGCCCCCGGCCGAGGGGCGGACCAGGGTGACCACTAGCGGGTACACGCCTGTGCACTGGGTCGGTGTGGCCGGTGTGCAGCGCAGGTCGAGTGTGGGGGCACCCCCGGCCGGCGGGGCGGTGGCTGTGTAGGGCAGCACGGTGATGGTGAGCTTGCGGCCGTCGCCGGTCACCGGGGCCATGCTCGACAGTGCCACCGGGTGGGTGCTGTCGAGCGATGTGCCGGTGGGGCCGTGTGTGAGCGTGCGCTCGAACGCGGTGTGGGTGTGCAGGGCGCCGTAGAGGGTGGCCACCACCTCGTCGCTGGACGGGGTACCCCGGGGGACGGCCACCGTCAGCGTGAAGGTGGCGGGCGAGCCGGGGGAGGAGGGCTTCACCCAGGCCGACTGGCCGGCCAGGGTGAGGGCCGCACCGCGGGCGCCGCTGGCGGT
>JASHWO010000194.1 GCA_030044045.1 Acidimicrobiales bacterium | reverse complement strand
GAAGGTGGCCGACATCGGCGCCGCCTGCGCCTGGTACGCGGCGGCCGGGGCCACGGTGACCGAGCCGGTCGAGTGGGAGAACGGTCGGCGGGCCGACGTGTCGCTGGGCCCGGTGCAGCTCACCCTGTTCACGGTGGCCATCTATGAGGACGCCTGCGACCTCCCTCCCGAGGGGTTCCTGCACCCGGCGCTGTGGGTGGACGACCTCGACGCCGAGCTGGCCCGGCACCGGGTGCTGTGGGGCCCCCGCGTCGTGTCCGGCTCCTTCGGCGTGCGCCGGATCGCCTTCGTGGAGGCCCCGGGCGGCATCCGCCTGGAGTTCATGGAGCAGGTCGAGCCGCCCCCCACCGGCTGACTCCCTCCTCCGCCTCGAGCTGCTTGCCAGGCTGGACGGCCCCCTGGTCCACCCTGCCTATCCGCTGGACCTCTCAGCCGATGGCGCCGGCCTCCCGCAGGGCGGCCAGGGCGTCGGGCGGCACGCCCCAGGCGGCCAGGGCCGCCTCGGTGTCGGCCCCGGGCGGCGAGGGCGGCTTGCGCACCTCGGCCGGGGTGCGGCTGAAGCGGGGCACCGGCGCCGGCTGCACGATCCCCTCCACCTCCACGAACGTGCCGCGGGCCTCGTTGTGCGGGTGGCGGTGGGCCTCCCACGGCGAGAGCACCGGCGCGGCGCAGGCGTCGGTCCCCTCGAAGACCTTGGTCCACTCGTCCCGGGTACGGGTGCGGAACACGGCGGCGAAGCGCACTTTCATCTCCGGCCAGCGCTGGCGGTCCATCTGGTCCGGCAGGTCCTCGCCGGCCAGCCCCAGCCCCACCAGCAATGCGGCGTAGAACTTCGGCTCGATGGCGCCCACGGCGAAGTACCGGCCGTCCGCCGTCTCGTAGACCTCGTAGAAGTGGGCCCCGGAGTCGAGGATGTTCACGCCCCGCTCCGCCTTCCACCAACCGAACTGGCGGAAGGCGTAGATCATGCTCATGAGCGACGCCGAGCCGTCGGTCATGGCCGCGTCGACCACCTGGCCCCGGCCCGACCGCGCCGCCTCGACCAGGGCGGCCACCAGGCCGAAGGCCAGGAGCATTCCCCCGCCCCCGAAGTCGCCCACCAGGTTCAGGGGGGCCACCGGCGGCTCGCCGTGGCGCCCCACCGACCACAGGGCGCCGGAGAGGGCGATGTAGTCGATGTCGTGACCGGCCGCCTGGGCCAGCGGCCCGTCCTGGCCCCACCCGGTCATGCGGCCGTAGACCAGCCGGGGGTTCCGGGCCCAGCATGCCTCGGGCCCGAGCCCGAGGCGCTCGGCCACGCCGGGGCGGAACCCCTCGACCAGGGCGTCGGCCTGCTCGACCAGGCCCAGGAGCAGATCCACCGCCGCCGGCTGCTTCAGGTCCACGCCCACCGAGGGGCGGCTCCGGTTCAGCACGTCCCAGAACGGCCCGTCGTGGGTGGCCCCGGCGGGCGCCGGACGCTCCAGCCGGAGCACGTCGGCACCGGCGTCGGCCAGCAACATGCAGGCGTACGGCGACGGGCCGATCCCGGCCAGCTCGATCACCTTCACTCCGGACAGCGGTCCGCTCATCGACTCGATCCCCCTGGCGTGGCGCGCCCCGGCTCGCGACCGGGCCCCCGGCCCGGCTCCGGTTCCCTTGGGCCGGCGTCGTGCATCCTGGGGATGGTGCCGGGTGGGCCGGTCCCGGTCAAGCCGGACGGCGGGGTGGGCGGCCCAATGGCGGGCGACGGCGGGGTAGGCGGCCCAGCGCGGCCCAGCGCGGTGGTCCACCGCCCCGTGGGATGCTGCGGCCATGGAGGAACGGATCGGGGCGCCCCCGCCCGCTGGGGGCGCGGCAGGGCAGCGGCGGTCGGTCACCGCCCGCGCCCCGGGACGGGTCAACCTGATCGGCGACCACACCGACTACAACTCGGGCCTGGCCCTGCCCATGGCCATCGACCTGGCCACCGAGGTCCGGCTGGTGGAGGACGGGTCCGATCGCCTCCGGCTGCGGTCGGCGATGGATCCGGCCCCGGCTGTCCGCCCGGCCGGGCGCCCCGACCCGGCCTCCTCCGAGGCGTGGGCTTCGGACGCCCGGTGGGCGTCCGAAGTGACAGGAGCGCCGGCCGTAGCCGAACTGCCGCTGGACCTGCCGTTCGACCCGGTGGCCATCGCCGCCGTGGAGCCGCCGTGGGCCCGGCTGGCCGCGGCAGTGGTGGCCCAGTGCCGGCCGCCCGCCGGCGGCCACGTCGAGGTGTCCAGCACCGTCCCGGTCGGCGCCGGCCTGGCCTCCAGCGCCGCCTTCGGGGTGGCCCTGGCCATGGCCTGCGGGGTGCAGGCGCCCCCGGTGGCCATGGCCCACCTCTGCCAGCGGGCCGAGGCGGCGGCCGGGTCGGACGTCGGGCTGATGGATCCGCTGGTCATCGCCGGCGCCCTGGCCGGCCACGCCCTGCTGGTGGACTTCGCCACCCTGGCGGTGGCGCCGGTAGCCCTCCCGCCGGGGGCCGAGGTGGTGGTGGTCCACTCCGGGCGGGGCCGCCGGCTGGTGACCAGTCCCTACGCCGCCCGGCGAGCCGAGTGTGCGGCCGCCGCGGTGGCCGTCGGCCGGCCGCTGGGCCAGGCCGAGGAGGCCGACCTACCGGGGCTGCCCGACCGGGTGCTCCGGAGCCGGACCCGCCACGTGGTCACCGAGTGCCGGCGGGTCCAGGCCTTCGCCGACGCCCTGCGCGCCGGTGACCTGGTCACCGCCGGGGCCCTGATGGTGGAGAGCCACCGCAGCCTGGCCGACGACTTCGAAGCCTCGGCCCCGGCGGTGGACGCGCTGGTCGACGAGCTGCAGGCCACCGACGGGGTGTACGGCGCCCGCATGACCGGTGGCGGCTTCGGGGGCTGCGTGGTGGCCCTGGCCGAGCCCGGGGCTCTCGACCCGGCGGCCTGGCCCGGCCGGGCCTGGCAGGTCCGGCCGTCCGGCGGCGCCACGGTGGCGGTGACCCCGCCCGGCTGAACCGCCTCGGTTCCCTACCCGGGCGTGGCCAGCCGCCGCTCCAGGTCCCCGAAAGCGGCGATCACCTCGGGAGCCTCGAAGGCGCGGTTGCGCCGTCCGACGGTGACCTGATGGAGAACGCCCGCCTCGGCCAACCGGGTGACGGCCTCGTTCGTCTGCACGAAGCTGCGCCCGATCAGCTCGGCGGCACCGGTGACGGTGACCACCGGGGCGCCGGGGAGCGCCCGCAGCAAGAGGTCCGCCGCGGAGCGGGCCCGGAGCCGGCCGAGGCGTGCCCGCCACCCGGCCTCGATCTCCTGGACCTGCCGCTCGAAGGACACCGCGTCCTCCACCGCATGCAGACAGGCCCCGGCAAAGCGACCGACCCACTGGTTGGTGCCCTCCCGGGCCTGGACACTCCGGACCGATCCCCGGTACCTCGTGGCCATGAGCCCTTCCACATAGTCCCGGGCGCCGGCGACCAGCACCAAGGAGACCGGGGGCAGGACCTGCAGCGCCAGGCCGCGGCGCCGCAGGACGAGATGCACGAGGACCCGCCCCGTCCGGCCGTTGCCGTCGACGAAGGGGTGGATGGTCTCGAACTGCGCGTGGACCATCGCCGCCTGGGCGACAGCCGGCAACGAGTCGCCGTTGGCGAAGGCCACCAGGTCATCGAGGAACCGGTCCACCAGCTCGGGCGGCGGCGGGACGAACGCCGCCGCACACGGGTTGTAGTCGCTCCCCCCGATCCAGTTCTGCGAGGCCCGCACCCGGCCGCCGTGCCCCTCGAGCGCCGTACCGGCCAGCAGGCGCCGGTGGACCTCGAGCAGCAGGTCCTTGGTGACCGGCCGGTCCGGGTCGACCTGGCCCACGCCGAAGACCATGGCGTCGATGTTCCCGAGCACCTCAGCCGCGGTCACGTCCGCCGGGCCGTCCTCGCTCTCCCGGGCCACCTCGGCGCGGAGGAGCCGGCGAGCCCCCACGTGGAGCCCCTCGATCCGCGACGAGGCCACCGACTCGGCCCGCAGCAGGATCCGGGCCAGGCTCTCGGTGTCCCCCAGGGCACTCGCCTCGACGTCGAAGCGCGCCATGGCCGCCTCGGCGGCGGCCACATCGGCAGCCACCGGGCCGTCGAGCACGACCGGCCGACCCACCAGCGGATCGGGAACGTAGGCTTCGTAGTCGCAGCCGCGGCGGGCCGCACGTGAGGGCGCCGAGAGGTCGCTGGGCCACCGCCGCCGGACAACCCTTGCCAAGGGACCTCCTTATGTAGGGTTACGATGTAAACCTACATTACCTGGGAGGGCAGGCCGTGCCGGCACGCTTCGGCCTATGCCGCCGGCGGCTCGGCGGCCTTGGCTGCCGTGGACACCCGGGCCAGGCCCTCCAGCACTGCCGCGGCACGGCCCGAGTCCACCGCGGCGGCGGCCTGGGCCAGGCCCTCGGCCAGGTCGCCGGCCCGCCCGGCCACCACCAGCGCCGCCGCCGCGTTCAGCACCGCGATGTCCCGGCGGGGACCCTCTTCGCCCCCGAGCACCCGGCGCACCACGTCGGCGTTGAAGGCAGCGTCGCCGCCCCGCAGGTCGGCCATGGTGGCCGGCGGGATGCCGAGGTCCTCCGGGTCCAGCCGCCACCTGCGCACCTCGTGCCCTTCGGCGCTGCCGTCGCAAACAACCTCGAGCACCGTGGCGGGAGAGGTGACGCTCAGCTCGTCCAGCCCGTCGTCGGCGTAG
>JASHWO010000021.1 GCA_030044045.1 Acidimicrobiales bacterium | reverse complement strand
CGTGGGTGAGTTCGACTTCCGGGCCACCACCTGCAAGTCCTCGGACACCGACCGGTTCGCCAGCCTGGTCAGTCGCACCACCGGCCGCCGCCTGACCTACGACGACCTGCGCGGTCCTAACATGGGGGTCAATGCCCGATGAGCCTGACCTTCCCGACTACGACGAGCCCGTCTCCCTCTACGAGGAGGGCAAGACTCCCGAAGAAGTCATCCGCAAGTTGCTCCAAAGCAAGCAGCCAGAGAATCCAGAGAACGAAGACTGATCGTTCGATGACCTTCCTGGCCGCTTGGAAAGAGAGTAAAGACAGCTTCATCGTTGGGGCGGATTCCTATGCATGTAAGGTAGTTCCTCTTGAAGATTTTTATGAATGGTATCCCGTAGACAAAATTGAGAAACTATCTATCGAGAACGGGCGACTGGCGTGGGGATATCGGGGTTCTTCGAAACGGGGAGACGAACTCAAGGGTTTTTTGTGCGCACATCGCCGGTTTGAATCGTGGGAGTATTTGTATGATGTGTTGAAAGAGAAGGTTCAGGCAATAAATTCTTGCTCTGTCCCTGATCCCAATTCTCACCTAAGCGTTATTATTGCTGGGTGGATTGGAGACCATCCAGATATTCTCTGCATAGGGATGAACGGCCGCCAGCAATGTAGTGAAATGGGCGCCTATTTTATAGGTCCTGGTGAGCGTGTGGTTGCAGGGAAGTGGCGCACTGCTCAGAAGACCGTTGAATCTTTTCGGGAGATTTTGGACAGGATTACCGATACCGCAGTGGGGCTCCGAGGTCCCGCAAAGCTCTGGCGCCTCACGCCGGACAGTTTCGAGGAAATTCCATGACCAGGTGTGTCACCGCGCACAGTGCCTCCGCGGAAACGTCCGCGCCGGGTGCCATCGACCTGCCGCACCACCGGCGCCGCCGATCGGCTGGCCTCGCGGCATACGGATCTGCCTGGGATGCGAACCCGAGATCCGGCGCCACCGGCGCCCGCCGATCGGCTGGCCTCGCAGTCGTCCGGCCGGTGAGCGGCGCCCGCCCGGCCCGGGCCCGGGCGGCGGGCCGTCAGAAGGCGTCCTGCAGGATCTCGAGCCGGTCGCCGGTCACCGCCGCCACGTCGAACCGGACCTCCCAGCAGCGGATCCCGTGCTCACGCAGCCAGCGAGCCGCCAGCCGGCGGACCCGGCGCTGCTTGTCCCGGCCCACGGCCTCGGCCGGCGTGCCGAAGGCGGCCGAGCGACGGGCCTTCACTTCGCAGACCACCAGGGTCGGGCCTCGCCGGCACACCAGGTCGAGCTCACCCTCGGGGCAGCGCCAGTTCCGGTCCAGCACCACGTAGCCGGCCGCCTCGTACCAGGCGGCAGCCAGGGCTTCGCCAGCGGCGCCGTAGCGCTGCCGGTGGCCGCCCGCCGCCGGCCGCCCGCCGGGGTGGCCGCTCCCGGGGCGCCCTTCCGGCGGCTCCGACACACCCCCTGCTGCTGCCATGCCCACGGAACGGTCGGCCCCGGCACGCCCGCGCCCAGATCCACGATCCCGCCGGCCGGGCGACCAAGTCCCGCCCGATGGTGGCCTCACCGGGGGCAGCAGCCCCGCCCGCCCGGCGCCGGTGGGCCTCCGCTCGACGGTGCCGACCCGGTGGCACCCCGCCCGGTGGTGGCCTCACCGGCGGCGTACCGGCCGGTCAGAGCTCTTTCTCCGGGAGGCGCTCGACGTTCACGTCACGGAAGGTGACCACCCGCACCGACGGAACGAAACGGGCCGGCCGGTACATGTCCCACACCCAGGCGTCGGTCAGCTCCAGCGCCACGCAGGAAGGGGAGGTGTCGGTGCGGACGGTGAGGGACACCTCGTTGGCCAGGTAGAAGCGGCGCTCGGTCTCGACCACATAGGAGAACATCGGGAGCACGGCCCGGTACTCCTGGACCAGGGCCAACTCGATCTCCGCCTCGTAGCGCTCGAGATCCTCCTCGCTCATCGGCGGCCCGGCCTCTCCCGGGCGAGGATGCTCACCGGACGGCAGGCGGGAGGGGGCGTCGTGCCGTGCACCGTGCCCACCCCCCGGCCGGACGCCTCATGGGCGCGCGGACCGCTTCTCCTTGATCTTGGCGGCCTTGCCCGTCCGCTCGCGCAGGTAGTAGAGCTTCGCCCGCCGGACGTCGCCGTAGGTGTCGACCTCCAGCTTGGCGATGGTCGGCGAGTGCACCGGGAACGTGCGCTCGACCCCGACGCCGAAGCTGACCTTGCGGACGGTGAAGGTCTCGCGGACCCCCACACCCTGGCGGCGGATGACGGCCCCCTGGAACACCTGCACCCGCTCCCGGTTGCCCTCGACCACCCGGACGTGCACCTTGACGGTGTCACCGGGACGGAACTCGGGCACGTCGTCGCGCAGGCTGTCGCGGTCGATGATCTCGGTGGGATGCATGGGGCGCGTCCTTCTGGCTGGAGGAGGTTGGCCGGGTCACGCATCGTAGCCGTGATCGGCCAGGAGGCGCATCTCGCCCTCCTCGGCCAGCAGCCGGACCTCCTCGGGGGTGAGCCCGCCCCGGGCCGCCACCAGGTCGGGCCGGTGCTCCAGGGTCCGGCGGAGGGCCTGGGCCCGCCGCCAGCGGGCCACCCGCCCGTGGTCGCCCGAGCGCAGGATCTCGGGCACCTCCCAGCCCCGGAACACGGCCGGCCGGGTGTATTGGGGGTACTCCAGCAGGCCGTCGGCGAAGCTCTCCTCCTCGGTCGACGCCTCGTTCCCCAGGCTCCCGGGGAGCAGCCGGGTGACCGCCTCCACCACCACCAGCGCCGCCGCCTCTCCCCCAGCCAGGACCACGTCGCCCACCGAGAGCTCCCCGTCGACCAGGTGGTCGGCCACCCGCTGGTCCACCCCCTCGTAGCGACCGCAGAGCAGGGAGAACCCGGCGCCGGCGGCCAGCTCGGCAGCGACCCCCTGGTCGAAGCGCCGGCCACCGGGGGCCAGGAGGAGCAGGGGCCGGGGCAGCCCCTCGGCCGCCGCCACCGCCTCCACCGCGCCGAAGACCGGCTCGGGCATCAGCACCATCCCCGCCCCGCCCCCATAGGGGGTGTCGTCCACCGACCGGCGGGCATCCTGGGCCGCCGAGCGCAGGTCACGGACCCGCAGATCGAGCTGGCCCTGCTGGCGAGCTCGCCCCAGTAGGGCGGCCGAGCAGAAGGCGTCGACCACGTCCGGGAAGATGGTGAAGACGTCGATCCTCATGCGTATTGCCCGCCCGGGCGCCCACTGCGCTCATCGGCGATGGCAGGCTCCGGCTCGTCCAGGAGGCCCTCGGGCACGTCGACCGTCACCCGAACCCCCGGCTCGTGCCCGGTCACGAACCGGAGCGGCACCAGGCCGCCCCCGGCCAGCACCAGTAGGTCGCTGGCCGGGTTGGCCTCGACGGCCACTACCCGGCCCAGCACCCGTCCGGCGGCGTCGACCACCTCGGCCCCCACCAGCTCGTGCACCCAGAGGGCCCCGGGGACCTCCATCGGCGCCGCCCGCAGCACCAGCCCCCGCAGGGCCTCGGCACCGGCCCGGTCACCCACGCCCTCGAAGCGCACCAGATCCCGCCCCTGGTGCGGCCGCGACGCGGCCACCACTAGCTCGCCGTCGTCGGTCGAGAGCACCGAGCCGGTCCGGAACCGGGACGGCTGGTCGCTCCAGCGCTCCACCACCACCTCGCCGGCCAGGCCGTGGGGCTTCACCACCTGCCCCACCACCAGCAGCGGCGGGTCCGTTCGGTCGCCAGGCACGACCCGACCCGGGCTAGAGGTCGGCCCGATAGGCAGTGCGGGCTCGCCGTCCCCCGGACGGCCCTCCGACCCGTGTGCCAGGGCGGCGTTGTCGTCGGTCGTCCATGTCGCCGACATGGCCTCTCTCTTCCGCCTTGCGCTGCTTGCCCGGATGAACGGCTCCCTGATCCACCCTGCCTGTCGGGTCGACCTCTTACTCGTCGACGATGTCGACGCTGGTCTGCACCCCGTCCCGGGCACCGGCCACGCCCACTAGGGTCCGGATGGCCTGGGCCGTGCGACCACGGCGGCCGATGACCCGCCCCATGTCGTCCGGGGCGACGTGCAGCCGCAGCCGGACCGAGCCCTGCCGCCGTTCGGCCTGGACCACCACCGCGTCCGGCTCGGCGGACAGCGACCGGGCGATGTAGGTGAGGACCGCCGTGGCGGTGTCGTCGGCTGCCCGGTTCCCCTCCCCCTCCCCGTCCTCCCCATCGTCCTCGATCGGGTCGTGGTCGCCCACGGTGTTGACGTCGCCGGCCTCGTACTCGACGTCGCCGGCGTCGTCCTGCTCGTCGACCGTGTTCACGTCGCCCGGTTCGTAGTCGTCGTCAGGCACCGTCACCCGGCCTCCGTGGTGCTGTCAGGCCCGCCTGAGGCCCCAACCCCAGGCTCCTCCGAGGCGAGGGGCCCCTGCCCCTCGCCGGCCGTGGTGCTGTCAGGCCCGCCTGAGGCCTCTCCGGTGGCAGGCTCGTCGGTTGCCGCCCCACCGACCTGGTCGCCCGCAGGCTCGGCCGTGCCAACCGGCGCGGCTGCCGCCTCAGCGGTCGTGCCGTTCCCGCTCGCCACGGCACCCGGGGTGGTGAACTCGTCCCAAGCGCCCGACGTCCGCAGGAGGCGCTCGACCCGCTCGGTCGGCTTGGCTCCCCGGCTCAGCCATTTGACCGCCTTGGCGTTGTCGATGGTCACCACGGCGTCCTGATCGGCGGTGGAACGGCCGCGGGGGGCATAGGTGCCCACGATCTCCAAGAACCGGCCGTCACGCGGCGACCGGCTGTCCGCCGCCACCACCCGGTAGGTCGGCTGCTTCTTCTTGCCCATCCGCACGAGGCGGAGCTTCACTGCCACGGACCTGGTCCCTCCATCGTTCGGCCTGCCACGCGCTCCGTGGCTCGGACATTCTCGCAGGTCTGGAGCGCCCCGTGCCCACTCGGGCCTCCGGAGGGGCGCCGGCGCCCGGTGCGCCCTGCCCAGGGGCTGGTCACCGGGACTTCGGGGGGGTGACCCGGCCGCCCTTTTTCTTCTTCTTACCCCCCCGGGACCCCTTGGCCCCGCCGGCCGGCGCCACTGCCCCGCCGCCCGGCACACCCGGGCCAGCCGGCGCCCAGCGGGAGCCGGCACCGAGGCCGCCGCCCAGGCCGCTACCGCCGCCGAGCCCACCTCCGGCGCCCCCGCCGAACAGTTCGGCCAGGCCCCCGTCGGCACCGTCGGGCCCCATGGCCTGTAGGGCATCGAGCTGCTTGCGGGCGTTGCGGAGCCCAGCCAGGCGGCCGCCGCCGCCCAGGCCACCCATTCCGGGCAGGCCGGGCATGCCGCCGGTGGCCATGCTCTTCGTCATCTTCTGCATCTCCCGGAACTGCTTCAGGAGCTGGTTCACGTCCTGGGTGGACGTCCCGCTGCCCCGGGCGATACGCACCCGCCGGGAGCCGTCCACGATGGCCGGGTCGGCCCGCTCGGCCGGGGTCATGGAGCGCACGATCGCCTCCACCCGCGAGACCTCGCCGTCGTCGATCTGGTCGGCCGCCTGGCGCATCTCCCGGGACATCCCGGGCAGGAGCTTCATGATGCCGCCGAGCGAGCCCAGCTTGCGGACCTGCTGGAGCTGGTCGAGGAAGTCGTCGAGGGTGAACCGCCCCTCCATCATCCGGGCCGCCGACTTGGCCACGGTGTCCCGGTCCATGGTCCGCTCGGCCTGCTCGATCAGGCTGAGCACGTCGCCCATCCCCAGGATGCGGTCGGCCATGCGGTCCGGGTGGAACAGGTCGAAGTCGCCCAGCTTCTCCCCGGTGGAGGCGAAGACGATGGGCCGGCCCACCACCTCCTTGACCGAGAGGGCGGCCCCGCCCCGGGCGTCGCCGTCGAGCTTGGTCAGGATCACCCCGTCCAGGGCCAGGGTCTCGTGGAAGGCCGAGGCCGTGGCCACCGCGTCCTGGCCGGTCATGGCGTCGATCACCAGCAGCGTGTAGTGGGGCTGGACGGCGCCGGAGATACGGCGGACCTCGTCCATCAGCCCCTGGTCGATGGCCAGGCGGCCGGCGGTGTCCACGATGCACACGTCCCGGCCCAGCCGGCGGGCCTCGGCCACCCCGGCGGCGGCCACGGCCACCGGGTCGCTGGGCTCGCTGAATACCGTCACCCCGGCCTGGGCGCCGACCACCCGGAGCTGCTCGACGGCGGCCGGCCGCTGCAGGTCGGCCCCGACCAGCATCGGGTTCCGGCCCTGCTGCTTCCACCAGCGGGCCAGCTTGCCGGCGGTGGTGGTCTTGCCGGAGCCCTGCAGGCCGGCCAGGAGCACCACCGTGGGCGGCCGCGAGGCGTAGGTGAGCTTCAGCGTCTCGCCGCCGAGCACCCGGACCAGCTCCTCGTGGACCGCCTTCACCACCTGCTGGCCGGGGGTGAGGCTCTTGGACAGGGCCTCCCCGCTGCAACGCTCCCGCACCGCGGCCACGAAGCTGCGGACCACGCCCAGCGCCACGTCCGCCTCGAGCAGGGCGGTGCGGATCTCGGCCAGGGCCTCGTCGAGGTCGGCGTCGGTCAGCCGGCCCCGGCTGCGCAGCCGGCCGGCGATCCGTTCCAGGCGGTCGGAGAGTGCGTCGAACATGGGGGTGCCCAGGCTACCGGAACGGGTCGCCGCTCCCCTCCCGGCCGTCCTATCAGCCCTATCAACACGGACACCGTAACTGGCCCCCGGTAGCGCCCGGTAGCGCCCGGCCTGCCGCTACGACCCGTCCCCCGGATGGGATGGGTAGGTCCCCCGGCGCAGCAGGCTGGCGATCATCGTGTCCTGGTCCAGGCGCTCGATGACCCCGAGCAGCGCCGGCCGGTGGTCTCCGACGGTCGACGGCGAGAAGGCGTCGAGGTCCGCCACCCCGGTGCAGATGGCGGCGCCGACCCAGTAGGACAGGGCCCAGATGGTCAGCGTCGGGTTGAACCCGGGGGCCGTCACGTGGAGCCCGCCGCCGGCGTGGTACAGGTTGGCGAAGTCCCAGTACCGGCCGTAGGGCGTGCACGGCCCCTGCCCCGGGTCGAGGGCCATCCGGTGAGTGCCCATGATGTGCTTGTCGTAGGGCACCGGGCTTGTCGGCGGTAGCGCCGCCGCGCCCTCGGCCCGCAGGTCGGGGTACGCCGACCCGGCGCCCCCGATGGCCTCCATCGCCTCGACCAGCTTGGGCGTGTAGTACGCAGCGGCGTCGAGCTCGTACTGGTGGTTGGCGTAGGTGAGGCGCGGCACCGGTTGCCCGTAGACGTCGACCACCTCCGGGTCGAGGTCCACGTAGTTCGTGAGCTGCGGCATGTCCTCGCCCTGGAGCGTGTAGGAGATCCCCTGCCGCATGGTCTCGCCGGCCTTCATGTACGCCTTGTGCGCCTTGCCGTAGGTGCCCGGCGCGTTCTCCAGCGCCTCGCCGATCGGGTAGGTGCCGCCGCCGAACTCGGTGATCCCGGCCCGGGGCACCGTCGGGTCGAAGCCGGTGGGGCTCGGCCCGGAGCCGGCGAAGTCGTCGACGGTGTACGAGCTGTTGCGCCCCCGCCAGGGGTGGACGTCCTGGTTCAGCAGGGTGGCCACGACCGTCGGGTAGTGGAGCATGATGTTCCGCCCCAACAACCCGCTGGGCTCGTGGGGCCCGGGCTGGGGGGACCCCAGCCGGCTCTCGCCCGGCCGGGCCTGGCCGATGCCACTGGCCAGGGAGAGCCTGGTGGCCTCGATCGGAGCGTTGGCCAGGACCACAAGGTCGGCCCGCTCCACGTGGGTACGGCCCTCCTGGTCCATCCAGGTGACCCCGCTGGCCATGGCCTTGCCACGCCGGTCGCGGCGACCCGACACCTCCACCCGGATGACGTTGGCCCCGGCGACCAGGCGGGCACGGCCCGAGAGCAGCGCGTCCTGCAGTTGCCATACCCCACCTCCCTTGGCGTTGATGGGGCACCCGTAGTCGATGCAGAAGGCGCAGTCGACGCACGCCGGGCGGTCCCGGTAGGGCCGGGAGTTGATCGAGGTGGGGACCGGCGCCGGGTGGTAGCCGAGGCGGCGGAGGGCGTCGGCCTGGATCAGGTTGGAGTACATGGGGACGCCGGGCGGCATCGGGAACGGCGTCGAGCGCCACGACTCGTTGGGATTGGGGTTGACCACGCGACCGGCGCCGTCCCGGTACGCCGGCCCCTGGACGCCCACCACCTCCTCCATCACCGCGTAGAAGGGCTCGAGCTGGCGGTAGGTGATCGGCCAGTCCGAGTAGGTCGTGCCGGGGATGGCCGGGGTGGCGTCCGTCCCGCCGAGCAGCGTGTTGGTCGCGAAGTCGACCTCCCGGAGGCGCCGGGCCTTGGCTGTGTAGTGCACCGTGCCGCCGCCCACCGTGACCGGCAGGTCGTCCACGTCGCCCACGAAGGTCCGGTCCCCCTGTGTCGGC
>JASHWO010000193.1 GCA_030044045.1 Acidimicrobiales bacterium | reverse complement strand
GGAGGCGCAGCACCCGGGTACGGTAACCCGATCATGCCTGCGCCCGCGCCGCCGACCGGCCCCGAAGGAGCCCCGCCGCCGTCACCGACCGCCGCGCCCGCCGTGCCCGACCGTCCCGGCCTGGACGGCCTGGAGGCCAAGTGGTCCGCCGCCTGGTCGGCCCAGGGGACCTACCGCTTCGACCGCCGGGCCACCCGCGACCGGGTCTACGCCATCGACACCCCGCCACCCACCGTGTCCGGCTCGCTGCACATCGGCCACGTGTTCTCGTACACCCACACCGACGCCGTGGCCCGCTACCGCCGGATGCGGGGGATGGAGGTCTTCTACCCCATGGGGTGGGACGACAACGGGCTCCCCACCGAGCGCCGGGTCCAGAACTACTTCGGCGTGCGCTGCGACCCCTCCCTCCCCTACGACCCCGACCTCGACTTGACGGGCCCGGGCGGCCAGACCGGGGGCGACGGCCCGGTGGCCGTCTCCCGGCCGAACTTCGTGGAGCTCTGCGAGGCCCTGACCGTCGAGGACGAGCGGGCCTTCGAGGAGCTGTGGCGGGCGCTGGGGCTGTCGGTGGACTGGGACCTGGCCTACGCCACCATCGACGAGCGGGCCCGCCGGGCCTCCCAGCGCGGCTTCCTGCGCATGCTGGCCGGCGGCCACGTGTACCAGCACGAAGCCCCGACCCTGTGGGACGTCGACTTCCGCACCGCCGTCTCCCAAGCCGAGCTGGTCGACCGGGAGATGCCCGGCGCCTACCACCGGATCCGCTTCGCCCGCGCCGGCTCCGGCGGCGGGACGGCCGGGGCAGGCGGGGCGGCGGTGGCCGGCGCGGCAGTGGAGATCGAGACCACCCGCCCGGAGCTGCTGCCGGCCTGCGTGGCGCTGGTGGCCCACCCCGAGGACGACCGCTACCGCCCGCTGTTCGGCACCGAAGTGGTCACCCCCCTCTTCGGGGTGCGGGTGCCGGTGGTGGCCCACGAGCTGGCCGACCCCGAGAAGGGCTCGGGCATGGCCATGATCTGCACCTTCGGCGACGTCACCGACGTGGTGTGGTGGCGGGAGCTCGGGCTGCCCACCCGGGACGTGGTCGGCCGCGACGGCCGGTTGCTCCCGGTGGCCTGGGGCGAGCCCGGCTGGGAGTCCGAGGACCCGGCCGCCGCCGACCGGCACTACGGCGAGCTGGCCGGCCGGACCGTCAAGCAGGCCCAGGCCCGCATCGTGGAGCTGCTGGCCGTCGCCGGGGCACTGGTCGGGGAGCCCCGGCCCATCACCCACCCGGTGAAGTACTTCGAGAAAGGCGACCGCCCGCTGGAGATCGTCTCCTCCCGCCAGTGGTTCGTCCGCACCCTGCCCCACCGCCAGCGCCTGCTGGAGCTGGGCGACTGGCTGCGCTGGCACCCGCCGCACATGGCCCACCGCTACCGGGCCTGGGTGGAGGGGCTGGGCAGTGACTGGAACATCAGCCGGCAACGGTTCTTCGGGGTGCCCTTCCCGGTCTGGTACCCGGTCGGCACGGACGGGACGGTCGACTACGACCACCCGCTGCTGGCCGGGGAGGACCGCCTGCCGGTGGATCCCTCGACCGACGCCCCGGACGGCTACCGGGAGGACCAGCGGGGCGCGGCGGGCGGCTTCGTGGGCGACCCGGACGTGATGGACACCTGGGCCACCTCCTCCCTCACGCCCATGATCGCCGGGAGATGGGAGGACGACCCGGACCTCTTCGCCCGGGTGTTCCCCATGGACCTGCGGCCCCAGGCCCACGACATCATCCGCACCTGGCTGTTCTCCACCGTGGTGCGAGCCGAGCTGGAGATGGGCACCCTGCCCTGGACCGACGCCGCCATCTCTGGTTGGGTGCTCGATCCCACACGGAAGAAGATGTCGAAGTCGCAGGGGAACGTGGTCACCCCCATGCCGTTGCTCGAGAAGCACGGTGCCGACTCGGTGCGCTACTGGGCGGCCAGCGGCCGGCCGGGCACCGACACCGCGGTGGACGAGGGCCAGATGAAGGTGGGGCGGCGCCTGGCCATCAAGATCCTGAACGCCTCCAAGTTCGTCCTGGGCCGGCTGGGCGGCAAGCCGGCGCCCGGTCCTGAGGCGGTCACCGCGCCGCTCGACCGCGACCTGCTGGCCGGCCTGGCCCTGGCCGTGGACCAGGCCACCGCGGCGTTCGAGGGCTACGACTACACCCGAGCCCTGGAGACGGCCGAGGGGTTCTTCTGGTCGTTCTGCGACGACTACGTGGAGCTGGTGAAGGCCCGCGCCTACGGCGACCCGGCCGACCCGGGCACCGCCTCGGCCCGGGCCACCCTGGCCCTGGCCCTCTCGGTGCTGGTGCGCCTGTTCGCCCCCTTCGTGCCGTTCGTGACCGAGGAGGTCTGGAGCTGGTGGCAGCCTGGGTCGGTGCACCGAGCCGCCTGGCCTTCGGTGGCCGGGGAGCTGGCGGCAGCCCTGGACACGGCGGCAGCGGTGGGTGCGACGGCGGTGGGTGCGGGATCGTCGGCCGGTGCTGCGACGGGTGCGGCGTCGGCCGTCGGCACCACGCCGGTGGTGGACCCGGCGGTGGCGGTGGCCATCACCCCGGTGCTCGACGTGGTGGCCGAGGTGCTGGGCGCCGTGCGCCGGGAGAAAACGGCGCAGAAGCGCTCGATGCGGGCCCGGGTGGCCCGCCTGGAGGTGGTGGACGCCCCCGAGCGCCTGGACGCCCTCCGGCTGGCCGCCGGCGACCTGCGCGAGGCCGGCGGGGTGGACGAGCTGGTGCTGGTCGACCTGGCGAAGTCGGCCGGCAAGCCGGCCGGGGAAGGTCCCCGGGTCACCGTGACCCTGGCCCCCGACGAGGGGTAGGCGCGCCCGGCGCGACCCACGGCCGGCGTGGGGCAGGGGCCCCACGCATCGGAGGAGCTTGGGGCTGGGGCCCCGGGCGGGTTGAGGGGCAGCGTCAGCCGGAGAGGTAGGCGCCCAGGGCGGCGTCGGCCATCTCGGCCGGGGTGCCCTGGCGGGCGATGCGCCCGTGGACCATGATCGCCGCCCGGTCGGCCACGGCCAGGGCGGTGGTCACGAACTGCTCCACCAGCAGCACGGTCAGCCCGCCGGCGGCCAACCGCCCGACCAGTTCGTAGAGGTCGGCCACCACCAGCGGGGCCAGCCCCATGGAGAGCTCGTCCAGCAGCAGCACCTGCGGGTCGGTCACCAGGGCCCGGGAGATGGCCAGCATCTGCTGCTCGCCCCCCGAGAGGGTGCCGGCGAGCTGCCGCTGGCGGCCCTGCAGGCGGGGGAAGGCCTGGTAGGTGCGGGCCTCCACGTCGGCCGTCGACGTGGCGGCGACCCCGTAGGTCCACATGCGCAGGTTCTCCCGGACCGTCAGGTTCGGGAAGATCCCCCGGCCCTCGGGGATCGAGCAGAGCCCGTCGTGCACCAGCGACTCGGCGCTGCGCCGGGCCGTCGGGCGGCCGCCGATGGCCACCGTCCCGTGGGTGGGCCGGACCCGCCCGCCGACCACCTTCAGCAGGGTGGACTTGCCGGCGCCGTTCGGGCCGAGCAGGGCGAACACGCCGCCGGCCGGCACGGTGAGGTCGACCCCGTGCAGGACCTCGATACGGCCGTACCCGGCGCGGATCCCGGCCACGCTCACTGCCGGTGGCGGCACGCCGGCGCCCGCCGGGGCCGGAGCCGGGGCGGCCGACCCGTTCCCGCCGGTCACGACCCCACCCCGGCCGGTGGTGGTTGCCCCGCCGCCGTACCCAGGTACGCCGCCCCCGCCTCCGGCTCCTGCCCCGGCCGGGCGCCCTCGACGGCCGGCCGGGCCCGGGGCACCCAGGGGAGCCGCACCCGGTCGGTGAGCCACTCGATGCCCAGGATGCCGTTGGCCGCCCGCCCGATCAGGACCACCCCGGCCCCGGCGAAGAGCCCCTCGACCTGGGTGAGATGGGGCACGTTGGCGAAGACGGCGTAGGTCAGCGAGGCCAGGAAGGCGCCGCTCACCGTGCGGGCCCCCCAGATCACCAGGAAGAGCAGGAACATGACCCCGGAGAAGATTGTGAACGGACGGGGTGTCACGTTCAGCTGCATCGTGCCCCACAGGGCACCGGCCAGCCCGGCCAGGGCGGCGGCCAGGGCGAACACCGCCACCTTGGTCACCGCCGGGTTCAGCCCGACGGTGGCGCACGCCGCCGGGGAGTCGTTGAGCGCCACCATGCGGCGACCGAACCGGCCACGGCGGATGGCCAGCACCAGCAGGGCGGCCAGCACGAACACCACTGACACCAGGACGAGCTCCGCACGGTCCCCGGCAAACGACAACCCGCCGATGGCGATCCGGCTCACTGTGATGCCGCGTGTGAACGTGGGGCCGAAGAGATTGGTGTTCGAGAAGAAGCCGTACTGCACCGCCTCGGCGAAGGCGAAGGTGGCCAGGGCCAGGTAGAGCCCCCGCAGCCGGATGGCCGGCAGGGCGACGAGCACCCCGACCCCGGCGCAGACGGCCACGGCCACCCCCAGCCCCAGGAGCCCCCCGGCCAGCTTGCCCATGCAGACGGCGCCGATCCCCATGAAGGCCAGTTGGCACAGCGAGACCTGGCCGGCATAGCCGACCAGCAGCACCAGGGAGAGGGCGACGATCCCGAATACCATGGTCTGCCCGGCGATCGGGCCGATGATGCCGAGCCCAGGAGCCAGGAATGTGCCGCGCATGAAGAGCAGAAAGACGACCACCGCGACGAGGAAGGCCGCCCCGGCGACCAGCGACTCCCGGCCCCCGGCCACCCGTGGGATCCGGGCGGTGGTGAGCCGCCCCCCGGCGCGCAGGCGGACCGACGGCAGCGCCACCAGGGCGGCGAAGAGGAATACCATCGGGAGGGCCGACGTGAGCTCGGCACCGACCCCTGTGGGGAGATGCTGGGGGGCGTACCCGCCGAAGTAGGTGACGAGCAGCCCCAGCCCGATGGCGGCGACGAAGGTCAGGGGGATGCTCCGGAGCCGCCCCACCACCGCGGCGGCGTAGCCGTTCACCACCAGCAGCGTCATGGTGAGCACTGTGAACTTCGGGTTCAGGGTCGGGGCGATGAGCACCCCGGCCAGGGCGGCCAGGAAGAAGCCGAGCATCCAGCCGGCCCGGCTCATCCTGGTGGGCGACACCCCCGAGAGGGTCACCAGCTCCGGGTCGTCGACCACCGCCCGCATCCCGACGCCCAGCCGGGTGCGGTAGAAGAGGAGCCGGAGGGCGACCGCCACCACCACGGCCACCCCCAGCAGGACCAGGTCCTGCCATGTGAGGCGCACGCTGGCCAGCGGGAACGTCCCGCCCACCACCGGGTCGAGGCTGCGCGGGGTGGCCACGCTCCAGATCAGGAGGCCGGCGCCGAGGAGGATGACCATCAGCCCCAGGGTGACCATGATCGGGCGCTCGGCCGACGCGCCGTGCAGCCGGCGCATGAGCGCCCACTCCACCACGGCGCCCAGCAGGGGCGCCCCCACCGCCACGACCACCACCAGCCCGACCGCGGTGGGGACGTGGTGCTGCTGCAGCTCCCAGTAGCTGAAGGCGGCCACCATGCCCACCGCGCCGTGGGCGAAGTTGAACACCCCCGAGGTGGTGTACGTCACCACCAGGCCGGTGGCCAGGATGGCGTACGCCGCCCCCACCGCCACCCCGATCACGGTGAACTCCAGGAACTCGCTCACCGCGTCCCCTCTGCTCCCGGGTGCCTCACCGGCCCGGTCGGCCGGGCCGGCTCACCACCTCACGGTACCGCCTGCCGCCTGCCGGGCTAGTGCTCCGTCCAGGAACGTTCGCTTCATCCATGGCGAGCCAGGGGCGTCGCTGGCCAGGCCGCAGGACGAAGGCGCAGCCGAAGCTGCGTCGAGGACGAGAACGCAGCCAGCGGCGTCATCTGGCCGGCGTGGTGGGACGCAGACGTTTCTGGACGGGGCACTAGTACCCGGTGCCGGGGGGCACGTAGTACTGGTTGGTGCAGCGATAGCCGTGGGTGCTGCTGCTCACCGACGGATCTGCCAGGCGCGTCCACTTGCCGTGCTCGATGCGGCCGATGAGGTAGCAGTTGGACACCGTCTTGGCCGCCGGGTTCACGGGCGTCTCCAGGTTTGTCCCGCTGAACGTGGTGATCTTGCCGAGCGCCTTCAGCAGCGAGCCCCGGGTGGGGTGCGGCCCGGCGGCTTGCAGCCCCTGGACGAACAGCTCGGTCGACAGCCACCCGTACAGGGTGAACAGGTCCGGCGTCCAGCTGGACTTCAGCTCGCTCACCTGCGACTCCGCCACCTGCACCCAGTGCAGGAAGGTTGTGACGGCCGGGATGGCCTTGGCGTCGCCGCCCAGGTACAGGGCGGCGTCCTGCTCCAGGTACATGCCTGTGGTGGCCTTCACTGTGCCCGATGTGGGGATCAGGGTGTCGCTGTAGGTCGACGCACCGAGGACCACCATGGGGTGGAAGTTCTGGCTGTCGAGCGCCTTGATCAGCGGGGCGGCGTACAGCGACGGGTTCTGCTCGATGAAGAGCATCTTCACCCCGGCGTTCTTCATGGCCAGGGCGTAGGTGACGAATGTGTTGTACGTCGTGGACTCGGAGAAGGTGTTCTCGTAGGCGATCTTGTAGCCCAGGTGCGTCATCGTCGCCTCCTGGCCCTTCCAGGCGTCGACGGCGGCCGGCTCGTTGGCCACCATGGCACCGGCCTTCAGCGCGCCCTTGGAATCCAGGTGCTTGAAGTAGAGGAGCGACCCCTCCTGCCACCCGCCCCCCAGCGGCGTCGGGCTGACCAGGTTCGGCAGCGTGTTGTTGGCCGGGGTCACTGTGACCTCCACCGCGGGCATGCCCGGGTGCTGCTTCAGGATCTGCCCGGCCGATGTGGCCTCGATCGAAAAGCCGCCGACCAGGGCGAAGTCCTTGGTCAGGGCGGCCCGGGTGAGCTGGGCATCGGTGGTGCTGCTCAGCCCTGTTGTCTGCGCTGTCACCACCAGCTTCCGGCCGTCGATCCCACCCTTGGCGTTCACGTAGTCGGCGTAGGCCTGGGTGCCCACCGCGGCGCCGCTGAACAGTGTGAGCTTGTGCGTGGCGATGTTCCCGATGGTCACCGTCTTGGCGGTCACCCCCACGTCTGTCGACATGGCGCTCTGCGGGACGTACTTGCCGCCGACCTTGGCCGGCGAGCTGGCCCCGGCGGTGGCCACCGGCCCCGTCGCCATCACGGTGCCGGCGCCGAACAGCACGGCCAACCCGGCCGCCGCGCTGCGCATCCTCCACGTCCCTGCTCTCATCGGTGCCCCCTTCGACCGGTCCGCTCCACTGCTGCCTGCTGCCTGCTGCCCATCCACTCGCCGCTCCGGGCGCCGGGATAGAAAACCTGTTCTACCTTCCTCACTTTACGCCATCTGGCACTGCCACGCCGTGCCGCCCGGCCGCCACGCTGCCTCATGCCGACACCTGGCCCGTACCCCCCACCGGCCCGGTTCCCCCCAGGTACGCCGCCTGGACGGCCGGGTCGCGGCGCACCTCGACCGGCGTGCCCGAGGCGATGACCTCGCCGAAGTCCAGCACGTGCACGGTGTCGCAGATCTCCAGCACCAGATCCATGTCGTGCTCGACGAGGAGCACGGCCCGGCCCTCGCCGGCCAGCTGGCGGAGCAGCCGGCCCAGCGCCGCCGTCTCCCGGTCGTCCAGCCCCGAGCACGGCTCGTCCAGCAGGAGCACCCGGGGCCCGATGGACAGCGCCCGGGCCAGCTCCACCAGCCGGGCCGTCCCCGTGGGCAGGGAGTTGACCGGCTCCCCGGCGACCTCGGCCACCCCCACCCGCTCGAGCAGGGCGGTGGCGGCACCGCCGGGAAGCCGGGCGGCGCCGTCGGGCAGGGGCACCCGGGATCCGCGCCGGCCGGCCTCCAGGCCCACCCGCACGTTGTCGGCGGCGCTCAGTGTGCCGAAGAGCTCCAGGCGCTGGAAGGTCCGGGCCAGGCCGAGCCGGGCCCGCCGGTGCGGGCCGAGCCGGGTCACGTCCTGCCCGTCGATGTGCACCACGCCCCGGTCCGGGCGCTGGAGGCCGCTCACCACGTTGAACAGGGTGGTCTTGCCCGCACCGTTCGGGCCGATCAGGCCGGTGACCAACCCTCCGGGCACCTGGAGCGACACCCCGGACAGGGCGGCCACGCCGCCGAAACGCACGCACACGTCGCGGACGTCCAGCACCGGTGCCCCGGGCCCGGGTGCCGATCCGGCGGCCTGCTCGTGCTGCTCGTCTCCCACGGCGCTGCTCCTTCGCCCCGGGGAACGGCGCCCCGGGGCAGGCTCCGGACGGGGGCGCCACCGGCGTCCCGGTCCCCGGCTCCCACCCTGGGACCCGCCTCCACGCGTTCGTAACAATCTGACCCTACGTCAGGACGGCCGGCCGGTGCCGGTCACCGGGCGCGGGCAGGGTGACGGAGACACCAGGTCCGGCACTGAGGACGGTAACCACCATTCCCCGGAACGGAGGTTTGGCCGGGTCGGCCACGGGGCACAGCAGCGCCCGAGGACGTGTGACCGTGGACCGCCCTCATACCGCCAGCAGGCACGACGGTGCCGGACGGGGGTGGCCGTGGTGACCTGTGGGGTGGGCGAAGGGTCGGGACAGGTGGTCGAGATCAGACGCATGGCGGGCGACGCCACCACGGTGGGGGCGGTCCGGTCCGCCATCCGCCACCTCCTGCGGGACGAGCCACCGGAGACCTGCGACGTGGCCGTGCTGCTCACCGACGAGCTGGTCACCAACGCCGTGGTGCACGGGGGCGGGCGGTACCGGCTCACCGCCGAGGTGCTGCCCGGCACCCTCGAGGTCACGGTGTCCGACCGCAGCGGCGACCAGCCGCCGCGAGTGCTGGCGGCGGGCACCGAGGAGGAGCACGGGCGGGGCATGGCCATCATGGCGGCCCTGGCCACCGAGTGGGGATCCCGGCGGGAGGACGGAGGCAAGGCGGTCTGGTTCCGCCTCGATCTACGATCGTGAACGGGCGGCGACCTCTCCGGTCCCGCCGGGCTCCGGTGGCCGGCCCGCCCCGGCCACCCCGGATGGGGGAGGCCCGGTCCCGCACGGGAGGCAACCGAGAGGAGCGGTACGGCATGGAGCAGAGCTTCGACATCACCGAGCACGACGTCGGCGGGCTGCCGGTGGTGTCGGTGGCGGGCGAGATCGACGTGGCCACGGCGCCGCAGCTCCGGAAACGGCTCCAGCGACTGTCGGCCGAAGGCCGGACCACCATCGTGGTGGATCTGCTGGGCGTGTCCTTCCTCGACTCCACGGCGCTCGGCGTGCTCGTCGGCGCCCTCCGGCGCTGCCGGGAGGCCGGCGGCGAGCTGCGGCTGGCGGCGACCCACCCCCGCGTCCTGCGAGTCTTCCAGATCACCGGACTGGCCGACGTGTTCCCCCTCCACGCCACTGTGGCCGACGCCTGCGGAGCCGCGGCGTGAGCGACGACGACAGGACGTCCCCCGTCGACACTGTCGAGCTGTCGATCCCGGTCCGGGCCGACTTGGTGATCCTGGCCCGTCTCACCGCGGCCACCGTCGCCGCCCGAGCCGACTTCGGGGTGGAGGAGATCGAGGATCTCCGCCTCGCCGTCGAGGAGCTCTGCCTCTCCATCGTGCGCGGCGGCCGCGGCGGGGGGCGGCTCCGGTTCGCCTACGTCCGCGACGGCGACGCGGTGGAGATCACCTGCGCCCTCGAGCCGGAGCCCGGTGGCGACGAAGGCGTCCCGCCCGACGATCCCGCGCTGGACGGGGCGGCGGACGAGCTGTCGTTGCGCATCCTCGACGCCCTGGTGGACGAGCACGGACGGACCCTGGTGGGTGGTCGACCGTCGGCGTGGCTCCGCAAGCGCCGGGAGCGGTCGTCCACCTGATGGCCGACGGGCGCGCCGCCACCAGGGAACAGTTCGTGGCGCTGGCCGCCACCGGCGACCCGGCGCTTCGCGACGAGCTGGTGACCCGGCATCTCGGCCTGGCCCACCAGCTCGCCCGCCGGTTCGCCGACCGTGGCGTCCCCTACGACGACCTGGTGCAGGTGGCGTCGATGGCCATCATCAAGTCGGTCGACCGCTTCGACACCGAGCGCGGGGTGGAGTTCAGCACCTTCGCCACCCGGACCACCATGGGCGAGCTGAAGCGGTACTTCCGGGACCGGGGCTGGGCGGTGCGCGCCCCCCGCCGGGTCCAGGAGCTCTACCTGGAGATCGCCCAGGTGGCCGACACCCTCACCCAGGAGCTCGGCCGCTCCCCCACCGTGGCCGAACTGGCCTCGACCACCAGGGCGTCCGAGGAAGCCGTGCTGGAGGCGCTGGAGGCCGGGCGCGGGTACCGCAGCGCGTCCATCGACGACCCCGGCGGCCAGGAGGAGCCGCTGTCCGACCGCCTCGGCGCCGAGGACGCCACCTTCGACACGGTTCAGGACCGGGTGGTCCTGGCCTCGGCGCTGGCCACGCTACCCCCCCGGGAGCGCACCATCTTGCGGCTGCGTTTCTACGAGGGGCTCACCCAGTCGGAGATCGCCTCCCGCGTCGGGGTCAGCCAGATGCACGTCTCCCGCCTGCTGTCGGCCAGCCTGCGGCGGCTCCG
>JASHWO010000020.1 GCA_030044045.1 Acidimicrobiales bacterium | reverse complement strand
ACCCCGGCCCCGCCGCCGCCCGCCGGACACGTTCCCGCGGGAACGCCTGCCCCGGTGCCGCCGGCCGTCGCGGCACCACCCCCGGCCTCCACTACTGCGCCGGGCGACGGCCACCAGGCCCCCGGGGAGGCGGCCGTGCCGTTGCGGGGGGCCGCCGCCCGCATCGTGGCCAACATGGAGGCCAGCCTGGCCGTGCCCACCGCCACCAGCGTGCGCACGGTGCCGGCCAAGCTGCTGGAGGTCAACCGCCAGATCCTGAACAACCAACTGGCCCGGACCACCGGGGCCAAGGTCAGCTTCACCCACCTCATCGGCTATGCCGTCGTGCGGGCCCTGGGGATGGTGCCGGCCCTGAACGCCAGCTACGTGGACCAGGTCGGCGGCAAGCCGGGCCCGGGGGTCGTCCGCCACCCCCACGTCGGGCTGGGCCTGGCCGTGGACGTGGAGAAGGCGGACGGCAGCCGCACCCTGCTCGTGCCCTGCATCACGGCGGCCGACACCCTCGACTTCCGCTCCTTCGTCGTGGCCTACGAGGATCTGGTGCGCAAGGTGCACTCCGGCAAGGCGGCCCCCGACGACTTCGCCGGCACCACGGTCACGCTCACCAATCCCGGCACTATCGGCACCGTCCAGTCGGTGCCCCGGCTCATGCCCGGGCAGGGGGCGATCGTCGGGGTGGGTGCCCTGGGCTACCCCGCCGGCTACGAGGCCACGGACCCGCGGGTGGTGGCCGAGCTGGGCATCGGCAAGGTGGTCACCCTCACCTCCACCTACGACCACCGCATCGTCCAGGGCGCCGAGTCGGGACTGTTCCTGGCCCACGTGGCCGAGTGCCTGGTCGGCCAGCACGGCTTCTACGACGACGTGTTCGAGTCGATGGGCGTGCCCTACGAGCCGGTCCGCTGGCAGGCCGACACGAAGGCGGCCGACGACCCGGCCGAGGTAGGGCACCAGCGCCTGGTCAAGCAGGTCCATGTGCAGACGCTGATCAACATGTACCGGGTGCGGGGCCACCTCATCGCCCACCTGGACCCGCTCGACGCCGAGCCTCCCCACATCCACCCCGAGCTCGACCCCCTCACCTATGGCCTCACCATCTGGGACCTGCCGCGGCGCTTCGTCACCGACGGGCTGGCCGGGCGGGACGTGGCCACGCTCGACGAGATCCTCCACCTGCTGCGTGACGCCTACTGCCGCACCCTCGGGGTGGAGTACATGCACATCCAGGACCCCGAGCAGAAGCGGTGGATCCAGCAGCACGTCGAGGGCGTCCCGGCCACCGTGGCCCCGGAGGAGCAGCGCCACATCCTGGAGCGGCTCAACGCGGCGGAGGTGTTCGAGCGGTTCCTCCACACCCGCTACGTGGGCCAGAAGCGGTTCGGGCTGGAGGGAGCTGAGTCGACCATCGTGCTGCTGGACACCCTGCTGGACGAGGCGGCCCAGGCCGGCACCGCCGAGGCGGTGATGGGCATGGCCCACCGGGGCCGGCTGAACGTGCTGGCCAACATCGTCGGCAAGTCCTACCGGGAGATCTTCGAGGAGTTCGAGGGGAACCTCGACCCCGAGTCGGTGCAGGGATCGGGCGACGTCAAGTACCACAAGGGCGCGGTGGGCAAGTTCAGCGGCAGATCGGGGCGGGACATCCACGTCACGCTGTCGTCCAACCCCTCGCACCTGGAGGCGGTGGACCCGGTGGTCGAGGGCATGGCCCGGGCCAAGCAGGACCGCCTGGCCCCGCCCACCGACGGCACGCCCTCGGCCCTGCGGCACCCGGGGGCCTTCCCCGTGCTGTCGCTCCTGGTCCACGGCGACGCCGCCTTCGCCGGCCAGGGGGTGGTGGCCGAGACGCTCAACCTGTCGGGGCTCTCCGGCTACCGCATCGGCGGCACGGTGCACGTGGTGGTCAACAACCAACTCGGCTTCACCACCGCCCCCGAGGCTGCCCGCACGTCGGTGTACCCCACGGACGTGGCCAAGATGGTCCAGGCACCGATCTTCCACGTGAACGGCGACGACCCCGAGGCCTGCCTGCGGGCCGCCCGGCTGGCCTTCGGCTTCCGGCAGGCCTTCCACAAGGACGTGGTGATCGACCTGGTCTGCTACCGCCGCCACGGCCACAACGAGGGCGACGACCCGAGCTACACCCAGCCCCTCATGTACCAGCGCATCGAGGCCAAGCGTTCGGTGCGCAAGCTCTACACCGAGGCGCTGGTGCGGCGGGGCGACATCACCCTGGACGACGCCGAGCGGGCGCTGAACGACTTCAACGACCAGCTTCAGAAGGCCCTGGACGAGGTGCGGGCCGAGAGCCCGCCGCCGCCGGCCCGGGTGCCGGCCTCGGACCGGGTGGGGCCGGCCATCCCCCGGGTGGCGACGGGCGTGGCCGAGGCCACGTTGCGGGCGCTGGCCGCGGCCACCGGTGCCGTGCCCGACGGGTTCACCCTCCACCCGAAGCTGGAGCGGCAGTTCGTCCAGCGGGGCGAGCTGGTGGACCGGGGCGAGATCGACTGGGCCCTGGGCGAGGCGCTGGCCATCGGCTCCCTGCTGCTGGAGGGGGTGGATGTCCGCCTCACCGGGCAGGACACCCGCCGCGGCACCTTCAGCCAGCGCCACGCCGTGCTGGTGGACTATGTCACCGGCGACGAGCACGTCCCCCTGGCCCACGTGGACGAGGGGTTGGCCCGGCTGGCCGGCGCACCGGACGGCGCGGGGGCTCCCGGGGGCGCGGCCGCCGGCGTGGGCGGTGCGGGCTTGGGGGCCGGCGTGGGCACCGGCGGGGGCGGGAGCGGGGGCACCGGCCGGTTCACCGTGCGCGACTCGCTGCTGTCGGAGTACGCCGCGGTGGGGTTCGAGTACGGCTACTCGGTGGAGGCCCCCGACGCCCTGGTCTGCTGGGAGGCCCAGTTCGGCGACTTCGTCAACGGGGCGGAGATCATCATCGACAACTTCCTGGTGGCCGCCGAGGACAAGTGGGGCCAGCACGCCGGGCTGGTGCTGCTGCTGCCCCACGGCTACGAGGGCCAGGGGCCGGAGCACTCCTCGGCCCGGGTGGAGCGGTTCCTCTCCCTCTGCGCCCGGGGCAACCTGCGGGTGGCCGTGCCGTCCACGGCGGCCCAGTACTTCCACCTGTTGCGAGCGCAGGTGCGGCGTGCCCCCACCACCCCGCTGGTGGTGGTCACGCCGAAGTCCATGCTCCGGGCGCCGGTCTCCCGCTCGCCCCTGGCCGACCTGGTGCACGGGTCGTTCGCCGAGGTGATCGACGACCCGGGCGTGGCCGACCCGGCGGCCGTGCGCCGGGTGGTGCTCGGCAGCGGCAAGGTGGCCCACGAGGCGTTGCAGCGGCGGGACCAGCGGCTGGCCGGCCAGGGCCCGGCACCGGTGGCCGGCGTCGGTGCCGGGGCGGGCGCCGCCGCGGTTGGCCCGGAGGCGGTGGCCGT
>JASHWO010000019.1 GCA_030044045.1 Acidimicrobiales bacterium | reverse complement strand
AGCCCGTCCCGGCCCACGTCGCCGGCCACCGCGGTCAGCCGTCCGGCCAGCTCGGCCTCGAAGCGGTCGCCCAGCTCCCGGCGCAGGCGGTCGAAGCAGTCGTTCTTCAGGATCTCCCGGGCGGCCCGCTGGGCGGCGGTGGCCCGGCGGCCCGGGCGGACCAGCACCACCACCTCGGCGCCGGGGATGCCGCGCAGGATGCGCTCCACCAGGGCCGTGCCCAGGAACCCGGTGGCGCCGGTCACGAAGAACCGCCGCCCCGCCAGTTCGTCCCCGATGGCCATCGTCGTTGTCTACCATCTGGTAGAGCCGTTGTCTACCATTTGGTAGGCAGCGGGGGTGGCGCCCGTCTACCATGCGTCGGGTGGAGAGCACGCGCCAGGTGGGGAGCAGCACCGCCGGGCGCATCCTCGACGCCGCCCTGGCCTCCTTCGGGACCCGCGGCTACGAGGCCACGTCGCTCGACGCCCTGGCCGGCTCGTTGGAGGTCACCAAGCAGACCATCCTCTACTGGTTCCCCAGCAAGGAGGTCCTGCTGGCCGCGGTGATCGACCGCAGCGCCGGCGAGCTGGCGGCGGTGCTGCAGTCGACCCTGGACGGGGCCGGCGGCGGCTGGGACCGGGTGGAGGCGGTGGTGCGGGCCGTGTTCCGCCTGTCCGCCCGGCAGCCGGAGCTGCTGGGGCTGCTGCGGGAGGTCTCCCGGCTGGGGCCGCCAGCGGCCACCCAGATGACGGCGGCCCTGCAGCCGCTGGTGGCCCGGGCATCCAGCTTCCTGGAGGCCGAGATGGAGGCCGGCCAGATGCGGCGCCACGACCCCCACCTGCTGCTGCTGGCCATCTACTCCACGGTGATCGGGATGGTCACCGAGGTGGACGTGTTGCGGGCGCTGGGGGAGGAGCCCACCGCCCGGTCGCTGGTCCGGCGGCGGGCCGACGTGCTGGCCCTCCTGCGCTCCGCACTGGTGCCGGAGTGAGGTGGCGTCTGCCGGAGTGAGGTGGCGCCCCGCCCTGGGATGGCTGGGAGCGAACAAGAGGTCAGGAACCCGGTAGCGCGGCGCTCAGGGATTGCGGCAGCGTATGCCCAGGGAGACCCCGGCCGGCAGGCGGGCGCCCCGGGCCACCAGCGCCGCTTCCAGCCGCATGGGCAGTGACAACAGCCCGTTCAGCCCGGCGGGGGTGCGGTCGAGATCGGTCCGGCCCGCCCGACCGCCGCCGGCCCGGCGGCGGTCGGCCCGGCGGGCGGCGGCGGCCACGGGCAGTAGCAACGAGTTGAAGTAGGTGGCCCGCACCGGCTCCCAGCCGGCCGCCCCGATCTCCTGGCGGAGGCGGCCGAGGGTGTAGCGCCGGAGGTGGTGGAGCTGGACGTCGTGGTCGGTCCACATCCACTGGTACGCCGGCACGGTCACCAGGAGGTGGGCCCCGGGCGCGGCCACCCGGCGCAGCTCGGCCAGGGCGCCGACCGGATCCGGGACGTGCTCGATCACGTCGCAGGCCAGCAACAGGTCGAAGGCGCCGTCGTCGAAGGGGAGGGCGTCCAGCCCGGCCCGGCGCACCCCGTCCAGCCCCCGCGCCCGGCAGAAGGCCACGGCGTGGGCCGAGGGGTCCACCCCGGCCACCGGTCCCAGCGGGGCCAGATCCACTAGGTTCCGTCCCGTGCCGCAGCCGGCGTCGAGGATGCGGGGCCGGGCCGGGAGCTCGGCGCAGCGGAGGAGGGCCCAGAGCACGGCCCGACGGCCCCGGAACCACCAGTGCTCGTCCTCCAGCTCGTACATCTCGGCGTAGGCCGCCTCGTCCACGACCGGACTGTAGTTGGCTACCATGAGCCCGCTTATGCACCGGGACGCGCTGTCCGCGCCGCCCGAGCGCGCGGATCTCGGCCCGGCCCGGGGCGCCGGCCACGGCACGCGGCGGGGGATCAGGGGGTGGGTCATCGCCCACCCGGCACTGGCCGTGCTGGGGGCCTACGTGGTCCTCGGGGTGATCTTCTTCTGGCCCGGGCTGCTGCCCGGCCACACCGTCTCGGCCGCCGACTACCTGTGGAACGCCGCCCCCTGGAACACGGCCATCCCCAAGGGCCTCCCCATCCAGAGCCTCCACCCTCACTCAGTGGGCTCCAACCCGCAACTGGTGGACGGCGTGACCGTGTTCGAGCCGTTCCTCCAGTACACCGCGTCGCAGCTCCCGCACATCCCGTTGTGGGACCCCTACATCATGGGCGGGATGCCGTTCCTGGCCGACATGCAGTCGGCCATCTTCTCCCCCTTCAGCCTGCCGGCCTACGTCCTGCCTTTCTGGTGGTCGCTCGGGGTGATCGCCCTGATGAAGGTGGTCGTCGCCGCCATGGGCACCTACCTCCTGTCCCGGGCCTTGCGGACCGGGCTGGCCGGCGCCTTCCTGGCCGGGCTGGTCTTCGGCTTCGGGCTGTTCATGGTCGCCTGGATCCCCTGGCCCCTCACCAACGTGTTCCCGCTCATCCCCTGGATGCTCCTGGCCACCGAACGGCTGGTGCGTCGGCCGGGGGTGCTGCCGGCCGCCGGCCTGGCCGTGGTGGTGGCCCTGCAGTGGTTCGGCGGCCATCCCGAGTCGAGCGTCTACGCCTTCTTCGCCGTGGCCGGCTGGTTCGTGCTGCGCATGCTGCAGGGCGCCGGTGGTGGGGTGGCGGCCGCGCTGGCCGAGGCCGGGCGACGGGGCACCTCGCGGCTGCGGGCCCTGGCGGCGACCGTGCCCCGACCGCTGATGGCCCTGGTGGCGGCCGTGGTCGTGGGAACGGCGCTGGCCGCGGTGGCCATCCTCCCGTTCCTGGAGCTACTGCGGCACTCGGCCACACTGACGGCGCGGCCGCGGTCCGGGGTCCACGTGCCGGAGCGGGACGTCTTCGCCGCCTTTCTCCCCACGTACTTCCCGGGCACCTTCACGGTCGAGACCGCCTTCTACGCCGGGGCGCTGCCGCTGATGCTGGCCGTGGTGGCCCTGTTCCGGCCTCGGGTCGAGCGGGTGGTGCTGGCCGTGGTAGCCGTGGTGAGCGTGCTGGTGGTGCTGGGCATCCAGCCGTTCTTCGCCATCGCCGGCAAGACCCCGGGGCTGGACGACACCTACCTCGACCGCCTGACCATCGTCTACCTGCTGTGCGTGGGCCTGCTGGCCGGGTGGGGGCTGGACGACCTGGTCCGGCGCCGGCCGAGCCGCCGCCAGGCGCGGGCGGCCGGCGGGGTGGCCGTGGGGCTGCTGCTCCTGCCGGTGGTCGTGGTGGCCGCCACCCGGGGGAGCTCGTTGCGGTTCTTGCGGCGGGCGGTGGACATCTCGTGGTTCTTCGCCCAGAACCCGCTGCCTCACGCCTCACACGTGGTGGCCATCGTGCGGCTGGCGGCGCTGGTCACCTGGTGCACGGTGGCACTGGTGGCCGTGGGGCTGCTGCTGCTGCGGTTGGCCGGGAAGCTCCCGGTGCGGATCTTCGCCCTGCTGGCGGTGTGCCTGGTGGTGGGCGACCTGTTCCAGGCGGGCATGGGCTACAACCCGGCCATCCCCCAGTCGCACGCCGTGCAGCCGGCCACCCCGGCCATCCGCTACCTGCAGCGGCAGGGCACGGCCCGCTACGTGGCCATCACGCCGTACAACACGGTGGTGCCACTGCCACCGGACGTGAACGTGCGGTACCGGCTCTACGACCTGCGCGGCTACGACCTGCCGGTCATCACCCGCTTCGGCAACCTGTGGCAGCGCTACGTGGCGCCGCCGTCGCCGTTGCTGCCGCTGGACACGCCGACCGTGCCGCTCACCGTCTACAACACGCTGCCGGCGTCGACCATGCGGGTGCTGTCCCTGTTCGGCGTGACCGACATCCTGGAGGAGAAACACGAGCCGCCGCCGAACGTGCCCGGCCTGACCGTGGCCTACGACGGGCCCGACGCCGTGATCTACCGCAACCCGTCGGCACTGCCCCGCACCTGGCTGGTCACCGGGCAGGAGGTGGTGCCCAGCGGGTCCCGGCAGCTCTCGGTGGTGGGGTCGGCCGGCTTCGACCCCCGGCGGGTGGTGCTCACCGGGCACCGGCTGCCGGGCTTGGCCAGGGGCGGCTCCGGGGGCTCAGCCCACATCACCTCGTACGGCGCCGAGCGGGTGGCGATCACCGCCCACGCCGACCGGGCCTCGGAGCTGGTGCTGTCCGACACCTTCTACCCGGGGTGGCAGGTCACGGTCAACGGGCGTCCGGAGCCGATCTCCGAGGTGGACTACCTGCTCCGGGGCGTGGCCGTGCCAGCTGGCACCGACCACATCGTGTTCACCTACGACCCGTCGAGCTTCCGGGAAGGCTGGGAGCTGAGCCTGGCGGCGGCGGTGCTCCTGGCCGCCGCCGTGGCCTGGGAGGTCGTGCGCCGCCGCCGGCGACGCCGTGGCCAGGCCGGTGGCGGGTCTAGAGGCCGGCATGCCCGATCGACCCCGAGCCGGCCGCGCGCTGTCGAGCGCAGCCAACCGGGCACCACCTACCCCGCCCTGGCCTGCTCCGGATCACCAGGCCCGACCCGCCGGTCGGGCCCGACCCAGCGCCGGGCCTCGGGCGGGCCTTCCAAGTAGAAGCCCTGGTGGGTCTTCATGGCGTGGTGGACCTTGCAGAGCAGGGCGAGGTTCGAAAGCTCGGTCGGTCCCCCCCAGGCGAAGTCGACCAGGTGGTCGATCTCCAGGTGCCGGGTGGCACCGCACCCGGGCACCGCGCAGGTCCGGTCCCGCTCGTAGAGGGCCGAGCGCAGGGAGCCTGGGATGGTCCGGCGGTGCGAGGTGACGGTGCGCACGTCGGTCCCCTCGGTTACCACCACACGGAAGATGGCGTCGCCCAGCAGGTCGCGGGCCACGGCGACGGGGACCGGCCCCACACCGGGGATCTCGCAGACCTCGTCGCCGTCGACCTCGCCACGGCGTAGCGCTGTGGCATCGACCCGCAGGGTCACCTGGGTGCTGGGACGTTCCCCGCCTTTGCCGGTCACCACCCGCACCAAGGCGTCGGCCAGGTAGCGCTCGGGCGGCTCACGGCGCCCGGCCTTGCGGGCCTCGTGGAACACCCGGTCGGCTTCTTGGTCGAGCACGGCGCGGATCTTGGCTCCCTCGGCCGTCGGCAGCCAGGCCTCCAGGCGCATCCCGCCCACCTCGGGTTGCCAGGTCCTGACATAGCGCCCGCGGTGGGCCCGGGCCTCCTTACGCGCGAGGTCCGCCTCGCCGTAGTGGCGGCGCTTGACGCGGGCCGCCTGGTCCCTCAGCTCCTGGAACGACCCACCCCCGGTCGCAGAGCGCACCAGGGCACCTTGGGCCGAGGGATCGAGGGCCCCGGCCTCGGCGGCCACCTGGGCCTGGGAGAGCGAGAGCTGACCGGTGGCGAAGGCCTGCGCCACCTCGGGGGCCTCGGCCAGGTGCCCGGCGGTCTCGAGCACGCCGCGGGCCCTCCCCACCGGTTCGCCGGAGACCTGGGCCAGCCAGGTGGCGGCCGAGCGGTGGCCGGTGCGCTCGTAGGTGCGGGTCTGTGTCACCCGCCGGGCGAAGCAGGTGCGCATCGAAGCCCCGAGCCGCTCGACGGCGACGCCGAGGGCGACCACCCGGGCGGCGTCGGAGCCGCCCAGCGTGTCGGGGCAGAGCCCGGCCACCGCCTTGCGGACGGCGTCCACGTGGGCCTCCATCTCGGCCAGCAACTCCATGGGGCCATGATGACAGAGAGGTGTATCACGAGGCACCAGGAAGACTGAGAATGGACTACGGAGAGATGGCGGACGAGGCGCTACCGGAAGCGGCCGGCCGTGAGCTCCGCCAGCGCTTGGTGTCAGTGGTCATGGAGCGCCTGCGGACGACGGGCACCGGTCGAGGTCAGGAGTCCAAACCGAACAGCTCCCGGCACGGCTCGACCCCGCTGATCGTGATGTCCGACCGCCGCCGCGACCTCCAGGCGGCGCGGTCGAGGCAGAAGTTGACGAGGCGGGCCGGCTCGCCTCGGCGGAGGAGCACCTGGTGCCCGTTCTCGGCGTAGCCCAAGGCCCGAGTCACGCCGAGCGACGGGCCGTTGTCGGCGAAGGCGGCGGTATGGGCTTCGAGGGCACCCAGTCCGTCGAAGGCGAGATGGAGGATGGCAGCCCGCATCTCCTTCCCGAGCCCTCGGCCCTGGTGTGCCCGGCCGAGCCACGATCCGGTCGACACCACCCGCCGTCCGGCGAACCCGACGGCTCCGAGATCCTGCACGCCGACCGGCCGTCCGTCCACGAACACCGCGCCGGTGAACGCCCAGTCCTCCGGTTGCCAGCGCGCCCGCTGCGACCACCACCACTGCAGCGACTGGCGGCGGCGGAGGGAAGGAGGGGTCACGTCGGTCCAGGCAACCTGGAACGGCATCGTGCCCGGGTCGTGGATGCCGGTGTCGGTCACCTCCAGCAACTGGTAGAGCTCGTCGTCCGTCGGGAGCCGGATCTCGAGCCGAGGCGTCGTCACCCGGAGGTCGAAAAGAGGCCAGTGAGGGTTCGGCATGCACGATCCTCCCACGTCCTGGCGCGCCGCCGTGTCCGGTGTCGCCCTGTCCGCCCGCCCGCTCACCCCACCATCCGCGAGGCGGCCAGCACGCAGTCGGGCACGGCCAGGCGCGACGGCCGGGCGTATCGAGACGGGGCGGTGCAGCCGAGGAACTGGTCGCGGGTGATCGCCCGCTGCGCCGCCGGATGCTGCGTCCCCGACCACACCCAGGCGCCGGACTGCCACGCCGGCGCCCGCCCCAGCGCCAGGGTGAACAGGCCCAACGCCCAGGCCGTGCCGTCGGCCCGGTCGACCCGGGGCACCAGCGCGCCGGGATCGGGGACCACCACCTCGGTCACGCCCCAACCGGCGACGGCGCGGCGGACGGCGGCCACGTCGGCCGGCGTGGGCTTGGCCAGGGTGGGGAAGAGGGAGGCGGCGGCGGTCAGGATCTCCTGCCCGGCCCGCTCGGCCCCCGCCCGCTGGGCCACGCTCCCGGGCCCGGCCCCGGTGGCCTGGTCGAACGGCATGCGGGCCAGCGCCTGCCAGGCCATGGTCGAGCCGCCGACGGCCGGTGGCGGGAAGGTCAGGACCACCTGGCGCGGCGTGGAGTGCTGCGCCGTGCCGGCGAACCAGGCGGGCACCGGCACCGGC
>JASHWO010000192.1 GCA_030044045.1 Acidimicrobiales bacterium | reverse complement strand
CCGGCGGGCGGCGGGCCCGCACGGCACGCAGGGTGCCGGTGAGCACGGCCCGGCTCCGCGGCAGCGCCTCGGCCACCGTGCGGGCCACCGGCCGGTCAGCCCAGCGTCCCGTCCCGTCCGGCAGCCAGGTGCTCACCGCAATTTGGCCAGCGCCTCGTTGAGCTGCAGCACTACCAGATAGCTCTGGCCCAGGAACCCCAGCTCGGGGCCGTGGGTCTCGCTGGCGATGAGGTGTCGGAGGCGGGCCGGGGCGATCCCGGTGGCCTTGGAGACCATCCGGACCTGCACCAGCGCGTCCTGCGGGGTGATGTCCGGGTCGTAGCCACTGCCCGAGGTGGTCACCAGGTCCGGGGTGGGGTCCACGCCCAGCTTGTGCCAGTAGCTCACCAGCGCCCGGGTGTCCTCGAGCAGGACCTTGGAGCGGGGGCCGAGGTTGGTGGCCCCCGACTCACCGGACACCCCTGTGGCCACCAGCGGGTTGTCGCCCCCCGACACGTGCTCCTTCGGGTCGGCGGCGTACGGCCCGGTGTCTGTGGGCCGGCCGTGGAACACGCAGCTCCCCAGCGGGTGGCCCGGGCAGCGGACGCTGGACCAGTTCTGCCCAATCAGGGTCGACCCGTTCGCAGTAAGGGATCCGTCGGCCTGGTGCTTGAAGAAGAGCTGCGCCACCCCGGTCCCGGCCAAGGCGTAGACGAACCCGAACAGCACCAGGCACACCAGGGCCAGCGCCAGGGAGCGACGGAGGTGGGTCAGCATGGCGGGGCCTCCCTCAGTACGCGTGCAGCGCGGTCAGGATCATGTCGATCAGCTTGATGAAGATGAAGGGCACGACGATGCCGCCCACGCCGTAGATCCAGACGTTGCGCCGCAGGATCGAGGCGGCGCTGAGCGGCCGGAACTTGACCCCCCGCAGGGCCAGCGGGATGAGGGCCACGATCACCAGGGCGTTGAAGATCACCGCCGAGAGCACCGCGCTCTGGGGGCTGTGCAGCTTCATGATGTTGAGCGTGTTGAGCTGCGGGTAGGTGGCGGCGAACAGCGCCGGGATGATGGCGAAGTACTTGGCCACGTCGTTGGCGATCGAGAAGGTGGTCAGCGAGCCCCGGGTGATAAGGAGCTGCTTGCCGATCTCCACCACGTCGATCAGCTTGGTGGGATTGGAGTCCAGGTCCACCATGTTGCCGGCCTCCTTGGCCGCGGTGGTCCCGGTGTTCATGGCCACGCCCACGTCCGCCTGGGCCAGGGCCGGGGCGTCGTTGGTGCCGTCGCCGGTCATGGCCACGAGCTTCCCGCCCTCCTGCTCCGACTTGATCAGCTCCATCTTGGTCTCGGGGGTGGCCTCGGCCAGGAAGTCGTCGACCCCGGCCTCCTGGGCGATGGCCGCCGCGGTGAGCGGGTTGTCGCCGGTGATCATCACCGTGCGGATGCCCATGGCCCGCATCTCGGCGAACCGCTCCTGGATGCCCTGCTTGACCACGTCCTTGAGCTCGATCACCCCCAGGATCTCCGTCCCGTCGGCCACGGTGAGCGGGGTGGACCCGGCCCGGGCGATCCGGTCGACGATGTCGTCCAGCCCGGCCGGGGCGCTCCCGCCCTGGTCCGCCACCCAGCGCTTGACCGCTTCGGCCGCGCCCTTGCGGATCTGGCGGCCGTCGACGTCCAGCCCGGACATGCGGGTGTGGGCCGAGAAGGGCACGAAGGTGTGCTCGCCGGCTAGCTCGCGCTGGCGGATGCCGAACCGCTCCTTGGCCAGCACCACGATCGACCGTCCTTCCGGGGTCTCGTCGGCCAGGGAGGCCAGCTGGGCGGCGTCGGCCACCTCCTCTTCGGTGTGCCCGCTGGCCGGGTAGAAGGCCGAGGCCATCCGGTTCCCCAGGGTGATGGTCCCCGTCTTGTCGAGCAGGAGGGTCTGCACGTCGCCCGCCGCCTCCACCGCCCGGCCGCTCATGGCCAGCACGGTCTTCTGCACCAGCCGGTCCATGCCGGCGATGCCGATGGCCGAGAGCAGTGCCCCGATGGTGGTGGGGATGAGGCAGACCAGCAGCGACACCAGGACCACCACCGACACCGTGGTGCCCGAGTAGACGCCGAAGGGCTGGAGCACCACCACCACCGGCAGGAACACGATGGTGAGCACGGCCAGCAGGATGGTGAGGGCGATCTCGTTCGGGGTCTTCTGCCGGTTGGCCCCTTCCACCAGGGTGATCATCCGGTCGAGGAAGGTGTGCCCCTTCTCGGCGGTGATGCGCACCACGATCCGGTCCGACAGCACCTTGGTGCCGCCGGTGACGGCCGAGCGGTCGCCGCCCGACTCCCGGATCACCGGGGCCGACTCGCCGGTGATGGCGGACTCGTCCACCGAGGCCACGCCGTCGACGATCTCGCCGTCGGAGGGGATGGCGTCGCCGGCCTCGCACACCACCAGGTCGCCCTTGGTCAGCTCGGCCGCGGCCACCCGCTCCTCGGTGCCGTCCGGGCGCAGCCGCCGGGCTTCGGTCTCCGAGCGCATGCGCCGCAGCGTGTCAGCCTGGGCCTTGCCCCGCCCCTCGGCCATGGCCTCGGCGAAGTTGGCGAAGAGCACGGTGAGGAACAGCCAGATGGTGATGGACACCGTGAAGATGCCCGGGTGGGCGATGGTCTCGACGAGCACCACCACGGCGCCCACCAGCACCACGAACATCACCGGGTTCTTGACCTGGGTGCGGGGGGAGAACTTCTTGATGGCGTCGACCAGTGCCTGGCGCAGGATCTCTCGGTCGAAGAGGCTCCGGGCCTCGGCCACGCCGTGGGCCATGGTCGGCGCGGCGGTCGCCGGCTCGGACGCGGTGGCCGTGGCCGTGGCGCCGTCGGGACTGGCGGCTGTGGTGGTCATCAGAAGAACTTCCCGTGGCTCAACTGCTCGACGATGGGACCGAGGGAGACGGCCGGGAAGAAGGTCAGGCCGCCGATGATCAGGATCACCCCGATGACCAGGCCGACGAACATGGTGTTGTCGGTCCGGAAGGTGCCCAGCGAGGCCGGCACCAGGTTCTTGCCGGCCAGTGACCCGGCCAGGGCCAGCGAGGGGATCATGATGCCAAACCGCCCGACCAGCATGTCGATGCCGCCGATCACGTTGTAGAAGGGGGTGTTGCCGGTGAGCCCGCCGAAGGCCGACCCGTTGTTGTTGCCCTGGGAAGTGAGGGCGTAGAGGATCTCGGTGAACCCATGGGGTCCGGCATTGAGTGGCCCGGCTCTGCCCTCCGAGACCGACACGGCGATCCCGGTCAGGATCAGCACGGCGATGGGCATGACCAGGGCCCCCATGCCGGCCAGCTTGACCTCCCGGGCCTGGATCTTCTTGCCCAGGTACTCGGGCGTTCGGCCGATCATCAGGCCACCGATAAAGACGGCGATGATGGCGTAGATGAGGAGGGTGTAGAGCCCGCTGCCGGTGCCGCCCGGGGTGACCTCACCGAGCATCATGCCGGTCAGGAGGCCGAAGCCGCCCATCGGGGTGAACGAGTCGTAGGCGCTGTTGGCCGAGCCGGTGGAGGTCTGGGTGGAGGCCACCCCGAACAGGGCGCTCGAGGGCACGCCGAAGCGCACCTCCTTGCCCTCGGTGTTGCCGGTGGTCTGGTGCACCCCGGCGGCGGCCACCGCCGGGTTCGGCTGCGACTCGGCGTAGGTGGTGAAGCCCACCCACACCCCGAAGATGATCACCATGGCCGCCAGCAGGGCGGCACCCTGGCGCCGGCGCCCCACCATCTTGCCGAAGGTGTAGGTCAGCGAGAAGGGGATACAGAGGAGGAGGAAGATCGACAGCCAGTTGGTGAAGGCGGTCGGGTTCTCGAAGGGGGTGGCCGAGTTGGCGTTGAGGAACCCGCCGCCGTTGGTCCCAAGCTGCTTGATGGCCTCCATGAAGCCGATCGGGCCCAGAGGGATAGTCTGGGACACCCCGTTCAGCGCGTTGTGCACGCTGACCGGGCCGGACAGGGTCTGCACCGCGCCCTGCCCGACGAAGATGATCCCGGCCACGAAGGCCACCGGCAGCAGGATGTAGAGCAGGCAGCGGGTGACGTCCACCCAGAAGTTGCCGATGGTGGCCGAGCCCCGGCGGGAGAAGCCGCGCACCAGGGCGATGGCCACGGCGATGCCGACGGCCGGCGTCACGAACTGCTGGACGGTGAGGGCCCCGATCTGGGAGAAGTACGACATCGTGGTCTCGCCGCCGTAGTTCTGCCAGTTGGTGTTGGTCACGAACGACACCGCCGTGTTCCACGACAGGGCGCTGCCCACCGCCCCGAAGTGCTGGGGGTTCAGCGGGAGGCTGCCCTGGACGCGGAGGATGAGGTAGGTGAGCAGGATGGACACGCCGGAGAAGATCACCAGCGAGCCGGCGTAGCGCTTCCAGGTCTGCTCCTGCTCGGGGTCGGTGCCCAGCACCCGGTAGATGGGCCGCTCCACCCAGGCTAGGTAGTGCACCCGGCCCTCGAACACCGCCGCCATGTACGAGCCGAGGTAGCGCCAGGCCACGCCCAGTGCCACCACCAGCAGCGCGATGGTCCAGAAGAGGTCCACTCAGAACCACTCCGGCTTGAACATGGCCACGCCTAGGTAGATGAACACCAGGGCGGCGATGCCGAGCAGGAGGCCCTGGACGGCGCTCATTGCCCGCCCGGGGCCCCAACCCCGGCCTCCTCCGAGGCGTGGGGTCCCTGCCCCACGCCGGCCGTGGCGCTCATACCCGCTCCAGCGCCCAGATGAGGCCCATGAACCCGGCCATGAAGCCGATCGTGCCGATGACTACGAGAAAGTCAGCCATGGACCCACTCTGCGCCGGCCACCCTCAACAGAAGATCGACGCCGGGGCATCCGGCGTCAACATTCCGTAAACGCCAGTTACCAGCGGGCCCCGGCACGGGCACCCAGACTCCACCCGTTAGTCATACCGAGTTATACTGCGAGCATGAAGACGGCGATTTCGGTTCCCGACGGCACCTACGAGCGGGTATCCAGGCGAGCACAAGAGCTGGGCATGAGCCGCTCGGAGCTCTTCTCCCGAGCCGCCGTCCGCTACCTCGACGAGCTGGACGGCGAGTCGGTGACCCGCCAGATCGACCTCGCCGTGGCGTCCTTCGGCCAAAGCGACGACTCGGCCGCCGACGCCGTCGCCGCCGGACACCGCGTGCTGGCTGCCACGATCGACGAATGGTGATCGAGCGGGGTGGCATCTACTGGGCCGATCTCGGAACGCCCGTCGGCTCACGGCCGGCCAAACGGCGTCCGGTGCTGGTCATCTCCGCCGACACCTACAACAGGAGTCGCTTGGCGACGATCCTCGTTGCAGTCATCACGTCCAACACCGCCCTGGCCACCATGCCCGGCAACGTGTTCATGCCGGCGACCGCGACCGGCCTGCCCCGAGACTCCGTCGTCAACGTGACCGCTCTCGTCACCCTGGACAAGACCGACCTCACCGATCGTGCCGGGACCGCCCCGCCGTCCCTCTTGGGCGAAGTGGGGCGAGGTCTCCGTCACGTCCTCGACCTGTAGTCGTCGCTTCCTCACCAGTTGGGGCGGCGGACCCGCCGCCCGTCCGCCCCTCCCGCCGCCGGGACCGGCCGTAGGATGCGGCCATCGACCGCAGCCCCCGACCCGGCGCCCCGGCAGGTGCACCGGCGGCGCGCCGCCCGGCCGGGCTGGTGGCGGCCCTGC
>JASHWO010000191.1 GCA_030044045.1 Acidimicrobiales bacterium | reverse complement strand
TCATCCCGGGCAAGGGGAGCGGGCAGCTGAAGAAGCGGGTCCTGCGCTTCCTCGACCAGAAGGAGGTCAAGGCCCGCTACCACCGGGTGGAGAAGGACGCCAAGAACTTCGGCCGTATCTTCGTCCACTTCCGGCCGAAGTGACCGCGGCCTCCCGGGTGCCGTTCGCTCCGGCCCCGGCCCTGCTGCCGGCCGTCTACCCTTGCCCGGTGCTCCCGGTCCCGGTCCACTGGCTCGACCCGGATCTGCCCCTGCCGTCGTACGCCCGGGAGGGCGATGCCGGGGCCGACCTCTACGCCCGGGAAGGTGCCCACCTGGCGCCGGGCGGCGGTAGGGCGCTGGTGCCTACCGGCCTGGTGGTGGCCATCCCGCCGGGGTACGCCGGGTTCGTCCAGCCCCGCAGCGGGCTGGCCTTGCGGCATGGCGTGACCTGCCTGAACACCCCGGGACTGATCGACGCCGGCTACCGCGGCGAGCTGGCGGTGCTGCTGGTCAACACCGACCCCGAGCACGGGTACGAGGTCCGGCGGGGCGACCGCATCGCCCAACTGGTGGTCCAGGCCGTGGCCACCGCCGACTTCCGGCCGGTGGCCACCGCCGACGAGCTGCCCCCGGCCGAGCGTGGCGACGGCGGCTTCGGGCACAGCGGGCGCTGACCCCGCGGGCCTCGGGTGTGGCGGCGTTGCTGTCTCCGCCCCGGTCGGTCCCGCCAGGACAGCGTCGGATCAGGGCCGATCGGCCTCCCCGTCCTCCAGCGGCTCCACCAGATCCTTGCCCTCGTTCCGGGGGTCGTTGACCCGGTCGGCGACACGGATGGCCATCAGTAGATCCTCGGGCGCCGGTGCGATGGCCGCCGCTCGTTCGGCGTCGTCGAGCGGTCCGGGGGCCAGCCAGCGGCCCCACAGATCTTCGGGCACGAGCACCGGCATCCGGTCGTGGACGGCGGCGCCCAGCTGGTTGGCGCCGGTGGTGAGGATCGTGCACGTCCGGAGCGTCCGGCCTGCCGGTCCGTGCCAGGCCTCCCAGAGGCCGCCGATGGCCAGCAGCCGGCCGTCCCGGCGCCGGAAGTAGAAAGGGACCCGGTGCCGGCTCCGTCCGCCGGCGTCGTTCGGTCCCCACTCGTAGTAGCCGGTCGCCGGGATGAGGCAGCGCCGCCTGGCGAACGCGTTGCCGAAGGCGGACCTGGTGGCGGCGGTCTCCGCCCGGGCGTTCACCATCCGGTTGCCGATGGCGGGGTCCTTGGCCCACGGCGGCACCAGGCCCCACTGCAGCTGGCCGAGCCGGCGGCGAGATCCGTCAGCGGACGTGGCCACGGCGAACACGAGCTGGGAGGGAGCCACGTTGTAGCGGGGCGGCTCCTCCCCGGCCACGACGTCGTCGACGTGGAACTGCTCGGCGACTTCGGACAAGGACGCCGAGAGAGTGAAGCGGCCGCACATCGTCCTCCAGTCAACCGGACGGGGGCGTCGCCTCGGCGCATCCCGGGCCGGTCGCTGCGCGGCCGGCTCCGGTCGGGCTACAGTGGACCTTGTACGCGGACGTGGCTCAGTTGGTAGAGCATCACCTTGCCAAGGTGAGGGTCGCGGGTTCGAGTCCCGTCGTCCGCTCTCACAAGACATCCAGTTCAGCGCCGGTTTCCCGGCCTGACCCCACCGCTGGCGGCCCCGAGGGGTCTACCAACGCGGTCTACCAGATCCGCCCGGAGACGCTCCCGTATCGCCGGTGTGTGTGCCGGTGTGCTGCCCGGCGGTTGGTTACCCTGGCCGGAGCCCCAGCCAGTGATGGTCGTAGAGCTGGAGCCAGCGGTCAAGGATGTGGCGCCGTGCCCGACACCTCGGTCACGGAATGGGCTCCAGCCCACCGATCGCCGATGCACCTTCCTGGCTCCCGATGACCGCCAGGCGGTCCCCGGGCAGGATGGTGGTGCGGCCGGTCGGCACCACCACGTCGTCTCCGCGGTGTATCGCCGTCACCAGCAGGCCGGCCGGGAGGTCCAGCGAACCGAGCCGGCGGTGGGCGACCGGCGAGGACTCGGTGACCCAGACGTCGTGGATGCCCACCCCGTCGCCGGATCGGCTCAGCCGCTGGACGTTGCCGACCAGCTCGCGCCGGTAGGCGCGGACGACGTCGGCCGGCGACAGGATGCCGACCACTCGCCGGTCGTCGTCGAGCACCGGCACCCAGGACATGTCGGCCGACGTCAGGGCCTCCAGGGCGGTCCCGAGGTCGCCCCTCTGGAGCGCCACCGGCGCCCCGGCGTCGGCCACGTCGCCGCAGCGGCCCTCGGCCCGATCGGTGAACTCGAGGGTGGCCCGGTCGACCGTGCCCTCGAACCGCCCGGCCTCGTCCACTACCGGGGCACCGGTGACGTCGGTTCGTCCGAGGTCGGCCCGGGCCACGGCGATCGGCCGCTCCGCTGGAAGGACCAGCCGCGGGGTGGTCATGGCCCGGGCGGTCGGGATGACCGCCAGCAGGGGGAGACCGGCCAGGAGCCGCCGGGCCGGGGCGTCAGCCCGGCTCTTCAACTGGCTGCGGTAGATCGTGTCGTCGCGGCTTCGGACGATGAACCACGACAGGCCGACGGCCACCATGGCCGGGGCCACGATCGAGATGCCGCCGGTCATCTCGGCGACCATCACCATGATCGCCAGCGGCGCCCGGGAGATCCCGCCGAAGCAGCACATCATCCCGGCGATGACGAACGGGGCGGGGTCGTGGCCCATCGAGGGCACCAACGGCTCGAACAGCCGCCACACCGCGGCGCCGAGGAACGCCCCGATGACCATGCCCGGGCCGAAGATCCCCCCTGATCCCCCCGAGCCGATGGAGAGGCCGGTGGCCACGATGCGGGCCAAGGGCACCACCAGGACGATCCACAGCGGGATGGTAGGGAGCCCCGGCCCGAGGCTCTTTTGGATCCATCCGTAGCCGGTGCCGAGGATCTGGGGGATGGCGATGCCCACCGTCCCGACCACCAGCCCGCCGATCGCCGGCTTGACCCACCTCGGTACCCTGAGGCGACCGAAGAGCCCGGCGATCCCGTAGAAGCCGCCGGCGTAGAGCAGGCCGAGCAGGCCCCCGAGCACGCCGATCAGGGCGAACCACCCGAGCTGTAGCGGGTCGCCGAGGTGGTAGCGCCCGACGTCGCCGAAGAGCGGGCCGTAGCCCTCGACCGCGCCGAAGATGGCATCGCTGACGGCCGATGCGATGAAGCACGGCAGCAGCGCGGCCGGGTCGACGTCGTCGCGGTAGAGGATCTCGGCGGCCAGGACGGCTCCGCCGAGCGGGGCGCCGAAGATGGCCCCGATGCCCGACCCGATCCCGGTGGCCACGGCCACCCGGCCGTCAGCCGGGGACAGGTCGAGCACCCTCGTCAGCAGGGAGCCGAAGCCGGCGCTGATCTGCCCGGTCGGCCCCTCCCGGCCCGCCGAGCCGCCGGCGCCGATCGTGAGGGCCGACGCCACGATCTTCACCACGACGGCCCGGAACCGGACGCCCCGGGGGTTGTGGTGCACCGCGGCGATCGCCGCGTCGGTCCCGTGGCCCTCGGCCTCGGGGGCGAAGCGAAAGACGACGATGGCACCGAGCAAGGCACCCGCCCCGGCGACGAGCGGGATCGCCCACGGTCGCTGGAAGGAGCCCGACCCGGCGGCGCCCCCTTCGCTCATCGGCGTCGGCACGTGGTAGCCGGCCAGCGTGCCGAGGAGGAGGTGGGTGCAGGCGGACAGTGCAGCGAAGAAGGCGATGGCACCGACCCCGGCGATCGCGCCGATGGCGATGCCCAGGACCAGCCATTTCTCGAGGTACGGCGCGTTCGACACCCAGCGGGCTCCGGCCACCGACATCGCCCGGGCCCGGCGCCATCGGCTCGGTCGCGGTGCCCCCCTTGCCCTCAGAGCTCCCATCCGCTCGTCCAGTCCTGCTCGGGCACCTCCCCTGCACCCTGCGCCAGCCGACGCAGCGCGGCGGCGACCGACCGCTGTTCCTCGGTCGAGATGGCGTCGAGCAGCAAAGCCAGCTCGACCCGGCGACGGGCCGTGACGGCATCGACCAGCCGCCGCCCGCTCTCCGAGAGGGTCATCCGGACCTGTCGCCGGTCGTGTCGCTCCGTCCGCCGCCGGACCAGACCCTTGCGGACCAGCCGGTCGCACAGGCGCGAGGCGGTCGGCGGGGTGACGGCCAGGACATCGGCCAGCGCGGCGACTCCCTGAGGGCCCCGCGAGGCCAGCACCACCAGTGCCCGGTACTGGGTCAGCGTCACCTCCTCGCCGGCGTCGGCCAGCGATCGGGCGGCGATGGCGACGAGCACCCGGCTGGCGCTGAGGACGGCGTCCACGATCGAGGGCTCCGTGGCCGTGGCTGGTGGGGCCGCCATGGCAGTCGATCCGTGCATAGAGCAACTATTGCAGAACGTACCAGTGATCGCCACATGTCAGGGCCAGCGTTGACGACCTGTCAGGGTCCAGGGGCCGGGAGGTGCCGGACACTGGCCGTGGGTTGCCCCCTGGCCTTCCCGCCAGGATCCCCGTGGGAGGCGTTCACCGGACCACCACCACCGGGCAGTGGGCGTGGTGCACGACGTACATCGAGACCGATCCCAAGAGCAGGCTGGTCACCCCGCCGCGGCCCCTGCTTCCGACGACGAGGAGGCTCGCACCCACCGCGGCGTGGACCAGCTCTGGCCCCGCTGCCCCGAAGGCCACGGTGACCTTGACCGCAAGCCCCGGTTCGACCTCGTGGGCGTACGCCTCGGCAGCCTGGGCAACCTGCTCGGCCCCCTCCTCGATCCGGTCGACTTCTACGACGGCCGGCCCGGCGAAGTCCGGCACGCGGTAGGTGGTCACGATCTCCAAGAGCGCGCCGCGCCGCATCGCATCATGGGCGGCGAACTCGACCGCCCGTCGGGCGCACGGCGAACCGTCGTCTCCGACGACGACCCGCTGCTCGGTGGTCTCCTGCGTGACGGAATCGGTGGTCATGACGCCATGGTGAAGTCTCCGGGTCGGGAGAAGGTAGGGACCAAGGTCCCGGTCGAGGGGGCAAAGGGTCCTGAACTGCTGGGATGTGACGGGTCGGGACCTGTGCCTCTATCCGTCGCCGGCACCGCCGATCACGCTGGGGCCATGGGCACGGCGTTCTCTGAGCCCTCGACCAGCACGGTCGAGCTGTTCGACGGCAGGGCCGGGCTGCTGCGCCCGATCCGACCAGTCGACGCCGATGCCCTGCGATCGTTCCACGCGAGCCTCAGTAGCTCGACTGTCCGGCGTCGGTTCTTCTACCTCCACCCCGAGCTCACCGTGGCCGAAGTCGATCGTTTCACCAACGTGAACGGGACCGACCGCGTCGCCTTCGTGGTCGAGACCACAGGGGGAATCGTGGCGGTCGGCCGTTACGAGCGGATGGGGGACCCCACCGGCGCCGAGGTGGCCTTCGTGGTGGCCGACGCCTACCAGCACCACGGGCTGGGCTCGCTGCTCCTGGCCCGGCTGGTCGAACGGGCACGGGAGGTCGGCATCACCACCTTCTACGCCGAGATCCTCGATGGCAACCGTGCCATGCTCGGCGTGCTCCGGGACTCGGGCTACCCGATGACCTCCACCGAGGCATCCGGCGTCGTCAAGGCGCGGCTCGACATCGCCTCGACGCGTTCCTGTCCCGGGTCAGAGCGGCACCGACCAGGCGAGGCGGGTGCCCCCGCCCACCGCGGGTCCGACCTCGAAAGTGCCGCCCAGCTTCTCGGCTCGGTGGCGCAGGTTGGCGAGCCCCAACCCATCGTGTCGTCCATCGGAGTCGAGCCCGATGCCGTCGTCGGCGATCTCTAGGACCACGGCCTCGCCGACGCTGAGCGCGACCACATACCGTGAAGCCCGGGCGTGCTTCGACGCGTTGGTGAGCCCTTCGCGCACCACCGCCAGCAGGTGGTCGGCAACGTGCGGGGGCACCAGGGTGTCGACGGGTCCCGAGAAGATGACTTCGGGCCGCGCCCCCAAGGTCGATGCCATTTCGTCGGCCAGGGACAGGACGGCCTGCTTGACGTTCCTCGGAGCGGACGCGTCGCCCAGATCGAAGATGGCCGTGCGGATCTCTGTGATCGTGGCGTCGAGCTCGTCGACCGCCCTGGCCACCCGCTGGGCCATGTCGTTGGTGTCGGGTCGGCGCTCGGCGCTCTGCAGCGACATACCCACCGCGAAGATGCGCTGGATGACCCGGTCGTGGAGGTCCCGGGCGATGCGGTCTCGCTCGTCGAGAACGGAGATGATCCGGACACGGTCGTTGAGGCGGGTGTTCTCGATGGCGACCCCGGCGGCCAGGGCCAGGGCCTCGGCCAGGGCCTCGTCCTCGCCGGAGAACTCGGCCGCGTCCACCTTGTCGGTGAGGTAGAGGTTCCCGTAGACGTCGTCGCGGACCCGGATCGGGACACCCAGGAACGAGCGCATGGGTGGATGGTGTGCGGGGAAGCCGTAGCGCTGGGGGTGTTCGGCCAGGTCGGCCAGGCGGAGGGGCTGGGGGTCGGTGATGAGGAGCCCGAGGACTCCCCGGCCGGTGGGACGCGTCCCGATGGCCTGCTCCTCTTCGTCGCTCAGCCCGGCGGTCAAGAACCGTTCGAGGCCGGTTCCGGACTCGTTGAGGACCCCGAGGGCTCCGTAGCGGGCACCCACGAGATCCCGGGCTTCTTCGACCAGGTTGCCCAGCAGGTCGCCCAACTCGACGTCGGCCGTGATCATGAGGACGGCTGCCAGGAGGCGTTGCAGCTTCTTGGGATCGTTGACCCTGGTGTAGGGCACGCCTCGATGGTACCGAAGTCCCTGGTCGGGGGCTGGCCGTCGGCGGTGCACGCGCCACGTCGGCCCTACCGGCGCACTGAGCGCCTCTGGCACAATGGCGCCATGGCCATCACCGTGTTCTTGCTCGACGACCACGAGCTCGTGCGCGAAGGGATCCGGGCCCTCCTCGAGACCGACGACGAGATCACCGTCGTGGGCGAGGCCTCCACCGCGGCCGAAGCCTTCCGGCGGATCCCTCTGGCCCAGCCCGACGTGGCCATCTTGGACGTCCGCCTGGAGGACGGCGACGGCATCGAGGTGTGCCGGGACGTGCGCTCGGCCGTTCCCGGTCTCGCCTGCCTGATGTTGACGAGCTTCGCCGACGACGAGGCCCTCTACGCGTCGGTCATGGCCGGGGCCGCCGGCTACGTCTTGAAGCAGATCAAGTCCCGCGACCTCATCGCCGACGTGAAGCGGGTGGCCGCAGGCGAATCGCTGCTGGACCCCAAAGTCGTGGCCAAGGTGGTCGAGCGCATCGCCAACCCGCCCAGGACCAACCCCGAGCTCGCGTCCTTGAGCCCTCAGGAGCGCCGTATCCTCGACCACATTGCCGAGGGGAAGACCAACCGCCAGATCGCCGAGGCCATGTTCCTGGCGGAGCACACGGTGAAGAACTACATCACCGGCCTCTTGCGAAAACTCAAGATGTCGAGTCGGACCGAGGCCGCCATCTACGCCACCAGGCTCCGAAGCGGGGGCTCCGACCCCGCATCTTAGCCCCCGGCACACTCGGACGCGGGACGCCTGCTCAGGTCGAGCCCCAATGCCGCCAGCTGGTGCTCCAGGCACCGACGCGCCGCATCTGGGTGAACGAACCACGACGCGTCGACCGTGATGCCCTTGAGCTCACAGAGCCGGACCAGCGCTCGGTCGTAGGCCACCTCGGCGGCGAGCAGCTCCAGGCTCCGCCCCACCCCACCGGGGTCGGCGTGTTCGAGGGTGGCTCGGCACGAACGTACGTAGTCGAGCAGCTCGGTGTCGGTCAGCCTGTCCGCCCAGCCGTCGAGGGCGTTCGAGAGGACGTCGACGTACATGCTCACGGTGCCCATAGTGCGCCGAGGTGCTCAGGCTCGCGTAGGGACCTTTTTCCTGACTTGCCGGCAACGCCCGACCGCACCCGACGCGCGCTCGTCGGTCGGGACCTTTTTCCCCATCGGAAGGGACCTTCTCGCCCATGACCCAGGCCTTCGCCGGGCCGACGATGGAGATGATCTCCTCGCAGGGAGGGGTCACTGACCAAGGAGAGGGCACTATGAGCCGCAGGGTATTCGACAAGTTGGCAAGCATCGGCGGCGCGCTCGTCGTCGTCGTGCTGGTCGTGGCTGGCGTACTGCTCTTGGTGGGCGCCAACTTCGCCAACTCCAACGTGCACAACCAGTTGGCCGAGCAGCAGATCACCTTCCCGTCCAAGGCGGCGTTCGCCCACCCCAAGGCGGGCACCGAGATCACGCCTTCCATGATCCCTTCGGTGAGCCAGTACGCCGGTGAGCAACTGACGACGGGCGCCCAGGCCCAGGTCTACGCCGACGACTTCATCGCCGTCCACCTCCGAGAGATCGGCGGGGGCAAGACCTACGCCCAGCTGAGCGCGGCGGCGATGGCCCTGCCCAAAGGCTCGCCGGCCTACACCGCAGCCGAGGCCAAGGTCCAGACGGTCTTCCAGGGCACCACCCTGCGGGGGCTGCTCCTCGAAGCCTACGGGTTCTCCGTCATGGGCGAGATCGCCACCTGGGGGGCGATCGTCTCCTTCGTCCTCGCCGGGCTGATGGCGTTGCTGGTCCTCTTCGGGATCGCCCACGCACGGCGCACCGACGAGGCGACGGAGCTCTTCAGCCACAGGGACCACCCTTCGACCCCGGTCGCCGCCTGACCCAGCGGCACGAGACCCACATGCACCACTGGCCCGCACGGTGCGGGCCAGTGGTGCATGTGGGTCGGTTCATTCCTGCGGCCTCAGCCCCACCAGGTTCGCGACCTGCGCCGACAGTTCCGGACCGCCGGGCGCGTACGGTCAGTGGTGGCCGGTGCCGGATCCCACGCCCAGCGAGGCGTAGCGCACCGCGCCGGACGGGGCCGCCAGGTGGACCTTCTCACCCCACCGGCTGAACCGCCACGAGAGGGCGAGCCGGGCGCCGCTGTCGGCGACGGCCTGGCCCGAGAAGCTCTGGGGCAGCGAGCTGGCGGTGGTGACGACCAGCGCCGCTGTGCCCACCGCGGGGTGTCCTTTGCCGGCGCTCAGCCCGCCGCTGATGCGGGTGGCCGGCGGTGTGGTCCCCGGTGTGGCCGCGCTCGACGCCGGCACGAAGGTGGCGGGGAGCTGGTGGAGGTTGGACGCGGTGGTGATGCCGTCGGCGAATGTCTTGTAGGGCTTCTCGCCCTTGCGGACGCTGACCCAACGGTCGACATAGGTGGTCGCCTGGGGAGCGGTCACCCCGAGCTGGTCGATCACCGCCGCCCGGTTGCCCCGGAAGTAGACCACCCCGCCGACCAGTCGCAGGTCGAACTGGTCGAGGCCGCTGGTGCCCTGCTCGGTGATGACCTGGCGGCCGGAGCTCGGCCCGGCGTCGCCGCTGATGTCGTCGCGCACGCCGTCGTCTGTCGACTGCTCGACGTAGCGGAAGGAGCCGGCGCCGGTCCCGGCGCTCACCGCCTTGGACAGGAGCCCGGTGGCCACTGTCTTCGGGCTCGAGGGGGCCAGCCAGGCCCCGATCCCGATGCCGGCCCCGGCCACCAGCAGCAACGCCCCGCCGATCAGCAGCCCGGTGCGCAGCCGCCGCCGGCGCTCCTCCGGAGTCCGCTGAGGTCGGGGCTGGGGGTAGGCCCAGGGGTGGTACGCCCCCTGCGGCCCCCCGCCATAGCCGTAGGGGGCGCCGTAGGGGCCGGGTGGCGCGTAGGGCCCGCTGGGGGTGCCGTACTGCCCCGGTGGCGCGAACGGCCCTCCCGGGGGCGGGTAGGGGCCGGGGCCGTAGGAACCGGGGTGCGGGCCGCCGCCGTTGATCCCGCCCGGCGCGCCGTAGCCGCCGCCCGGCGCCTCGCCGTAGGGGCTGCCCGGCGAGGGCGCGCCGTAGGGAAGGGGCGCGCCCGGCGAGCCGACCGGGTACCCGGTCCCCGGCCCGCCATCACTTGCCGACCGGTCCGCCCACGATGGCCAGCCGGCCTGGTCGGGATCGCCGCCGCCCGCCGACCGGTCCGCCCACGATGGCCAGCCGGCCTGATCCGGTCCGCCCGGCACAGGGGTGGTCCAGGTGCTGGTCCCCGGTCCACCGGGGCTCTCGGGTCCGGGGGGACCACTGCTGCCGGCCGGTGCCGGGTCGGGCACCGAGGGCTGGTCCGCGCCGCCGCTGGTCGGTTCGTCGGGCACCCGCGCAGCGTAGATGGTGGCAGCCCCCGTGCGGTCGCGGCACCGGTCGCCTCGCCGTCCGACACCGGTCCGGCGGTGGCCGCCGTCCGGCGCCCCTTCTGGTAGCTGCCGCCGGCCGTCGAGCCACCGGTGCCCCTCACGTGGCGATGGCCGTCAGCCGTCGAGCCGCAGGCAGCCCTCCGGGCAGTTGTCCACGGCCAGGCGGGCCTGGTCCTCCAACCCCTCGGGCACGTCCGGCTGGAGCACGACGCTGTGGCCTTCGTCGTCGCTGTCGAACAGCTCGGGGGCCAGTGAGTAGCAGCGGCCGTGGCCGGTGCAGCGGTCGGCGTCCAGCACGATCCTCACGGTGGTGAGTCTAGAGGCCCAGCAGACAGGCAGCGTGGGCTCGCCGTCCCCCAGCCGGCCCATCGCGGCGTTGTCGTCGGTCGGCCATGGCTCCGGCATGGCCTTCCTCCTCCGCCTCGAGCTGCTTGCCTGGATGAACGGCTCCCTGATCCACGCGGCCTGTCCGCTCGGCCTCTCAGCGGCTCGGCCCGCGGCCCCGGCGGGCGGCGGGACCGTCGTCACAGCGCGCTGGTACTGTGCGGTCATGCCTGATGCCGTCATCGTCTCGGCCTGCCGTACCGCCATCGGGACCGCCCGCAAGGGCACCCTGGCCAACACCGATGCCTCGGTCCTGGCCCGCGCCGTGGTCGAGGAGTCGCTTGCCCGCAGCGGCATCCCTGCCGCCGAGGTCGACGACCTGGTGCTGGCCGAGACCCTCTATGGCGGCGGGGTGCTCGGCCGCTACGTGGCCGTGGAGGCAGGGCTCGCCGGGGTGCCCGGCATGGCCGTCAACCGGCACTGCGCGGCCGGTCTGTCGGCGGTGCAGGCGGCCGCCGCCTCGATCCGGTCCGGCATGGACCGGGCGGTGATCGCCGGCGGCGTGCAGTCGATGTCCACCGCCCCGATGGAGCGCAAGCGGGTGGCCGGGACCGACGACTGGGTGGACTGGATGTCCCCCTCGCATCCCGACACGCCCGACGCCCCCTCTCGCGACATGTCGGTCACCGTGGGCTGGAACACGGCCAAGATTGCCGGCATCTCCCGGGAGGAGATGGACGCCTGGGCCCTGCGCTCGCACCAGCGGGCCGTGGCCGCCATCGACGAGGGCCGCTTCGCCGGCGAGATCGTGCCGCTCAAGGTCACCGCCCCCGACGGCTCGGCGGTGGTGTTCGAGGTGGACGAGCACCCCCGGCGGGACTCCTCCATGGAGAAGCTGGCCGGCCTGAAGGTGCTGCACCCCGAGATCCCGGACTTCTCCATCACCGCCGGGAACTCGTCGGGCATCAACGACGCCGCGGCGGCGCTGGTCCTCACGTCCGACGACTTTGCCGCCGCCCACGGGTTGGCCCCGTTGGCCACGGTCCGGGCCTGGGCCTCGGTCGGCGTGGACCCCTACGAGACCGGTATGGCGCCCACCGTGGTCATCCCGAAGGCGCTGGAGCGGGCCGGCATCGCCGTGGGCGACGTGGCCCTGTGGGAGATCAACGAGGCGTTCGCCTCGGTGCCGGTGGCCGCCTGCCGGACCCTGGGCATCGACCCCGAGCTGGTCAACGTGAGCGGTAGCGGCTGCAGCCTGGGCCACCCCATCGCCGCCACCGGGGCGCGCATGCTGACCACCCTGGTCAACGACGTGCGCCGGCGGGGTGGGGGCCTCGCCGTGGCCGCCATGTGCGCCGGTGGGGGCATGGGCTCGGCCGTAGTGGTCGAGGTCGCCGGCGGCTGAGCCGCCGTGGCCGGATGAGCGCGAGCTTCCTCGACCGCCGGGCCGGCCTGGCCGGGCGGGTTGCCGTGGTGATGGGCGGGGGCGGCGGCTTGGGGAGGGCCTGCGCCGACGACCTGGGCGGCGCCGGGATGCGCCTGGCCCTTTGCGACCGTGACGGGACGGCGCTGGCCGAGACGGCGGCCGCCCTCCGTCAGCAGGGGGCCGAGGTGCTGGCCGCCGAGATGGACGTGCGGGACGGGCCGGCGGTGTCGTCCTTCTTCGAGCAGGTGGCCAAGGGCTACGGCCCCCGGGTGGACGTGCTGGTCAACGTGGTCGGGGGCACCTTCCGCCAACCGTTCGCCGAGTCGGGACCGGCCGGTTGGGACGTCCTGGTGCGGACCAACTTCACCTGGCTGCTGCGCGCCACCCAGCTCGCCGTGGCCCGCATGCGTCCCGGGGGCGGCTCCGTCGTCAACCTCACTTCGATCGAGGCCCACCGGGCGGCCCCGGGGTTCGCCGTCTACGCCGCCATGAAGGCCGCGGTGACCAGCGTCAGCCGGTCCCTGGCCGTCGAACTGGCGCCGGAGGGCATCCGGGTCAACACCGTGGCCCCCGACTACGTGCCCACCCCGGCCCTGGCGGCGCTGGCTGCCGGGACCAGGGAGGACGTGGCCGAGCTGCAGCACCGGGTGGCCACCCCCATGGGCCGCCCCGGCACCTTCGAGGACGTGGGCGGGTGCGTCCTCTTCCTGGCGTCGGACCTGTCGTCGTTCGTCACCGGCACCACCCTGCACCCCGACGGTGGCGCCCTGGCCTCGAGCGGCTGGTGGCACTGGCCGGAGGAGGGGTTCGCCAACCACCCCCCAGCCTCCGTCCTGGCCCGCCTCCTCGACGGCTGACCCCTATCCGGGCCGGGTTACCGCACAGCCGGCGTGGGGCAGGGGCCCCACCCGGGCCGGGTTACAGCACAGCCGCCGGATGGTCCCGCACCAGCGGCAGCACCTCGTCGGCGAACCGCCGCAAGCCGTCGAGCGCCTCCTTCGACGAGCGCCACGGCCGCACCAGCGCCCGGCCCACCCCCAGGTCCGCCCGGCGGCGCAGGTCGTCGGCTCCGTCGCCCCCGCTGAGCGTGATCTCGGTCACGCCCTCCCGGCCGGCCTCGGCCCGGCGCCGGGCGATCTCCCGGGCGGCGGCGGGGATCTGCTCCACCGTGTGGTTCATGGGGATCCAGCCGTCGCCCACGGTGGCCGCCCGCCGCCGGGCGGCCGGGCCGTCGCCGCCGACGTGCAGCGGCGGCCAGGGGGACTGCACCGGCTTCGGCTCGAACATCACCGGGCCGAAGTCGAAGAACTCCCCGTGGTGCTCGACCACCGCCTCCGACCAGAGGCGCTGGCAGACGGCGATGGCCTCGTCCACCCGGCGCCCCCGGGTGGTGAAGTCGAGCCCCACCGCCGCCCACTCGGCGGCCAGCCAGCTGGCCCCGATCCCCAGCGCCACCCGGCCGCCCGACACCACGTCCAGGGTGGTGACCGCCCGGGCCACCACGAAGGGGTGCCGGAGGCCGATGTTGTAGACCTGGGTGCCGAAGTGGATCCGCTCGGTCTGCCCGGCCAGGAAGCCCAGGTAGGTGAACACGTCGAAGACCGGGATGTCCGTCGGGATGGGCGGGTGGTCCTGGCCGGCGTGGGGGCTGCCGGCCATGTCCAGGGGGATGACCAGGTGCTCGGGCAGCCACACCGAGTCGAAGCCCAGGCGGTCCGCCTCCCGGGTGGCCTCGGCCCACAGGCTCGGCCGCAACGTCCCCAGCGAGATCCCGATCTTCACGTCCTGCCCCTCTCCATGCCCTGCCTCCCTCTCCGTCCTGTCCGCGTCCGCCGGCGTGCGCCCGTCCGCGTGCCGCCCCGCCAGCCTCCGTTCACTGCCCGAGCCGGGTGGTCGAGGCCAGCTCGGCGGCGGCCCGCAGGTTGTCCAGCACCACCCGGCCGAAGGCGGCCATGCCCGGGTTGTCGGCCTGGCCGGCCACCACCCGGGCGTAGCCGGCCTCCAACACGATGGCCAGCTTGAACCGGGCCAGGATCACGTAGTAGTCGATCTCGTCCACCGGCCGGCCGCTGACCGTGGCGTAGTGGTGGAGCACCTCGTCCCGGCCCGGCAGCCCGGTGGCGTCCACATACCCCTTGGTGCGGTCCTCGCCCGGGTCGGTCCAGCCGTTCATCACCCAGCCCAGGTCGAGCAGGGGATCGCCCACGGTGGACATCTCCCAGTCCACGATGGCCGCCAGCCGGGCCGGCGCCCCGTGGGCGAACATCACGTTGGCGAACTGGTAGTCGCCGTGGATGATCCCCGGCTCCCAATGGCTCGGCCGGTGCCGGCGCAGCCAGTCGGCGGCCTCGTCCAGGCCGGGCAGCTCGCGGAACCGGACCGGCGCCAGGTGGGCCAGCCAGCGGTCGACCTGGCGGTCGTGGAACCCCTCCGGCTTGCCGAACCCCTCCAGCCCCCGGGCCCGCCAGTCGACCCGGGCCAGGCGGGCGATGCCGTCCACCAGCTGGATGCCCAGGCCGTAGCGGGCCCCGAGATCCGTGTCGAAGGGGGCCGGCCAGCCGTCGGTGTGCATCGGCGACCACCCGTCCACCGCCTGCATCAGGTAGAAGCTGGCCCCCAGCACCCCGGGGTCGGGGCAGGCGGCGAGGGCCTCGGGGTGGGGGACGTCGGTGCCGTTCAGGGCCTCGAGCACCCGGTGCTCGCGCAGCATCGTCTCGTTCCGCCCCGGAGGCACCACCCGGGGCGGCCGCCGCAGCACGGCCTCGAAGTCGCCCCGCCGGACGTGGAAGATCTCGTTCGAGGCCCCGCCGCTGACGAAGCGAACCTCGACCGGCTCGCCGGCGCCGGGCAGCCCCTGCCCGTCCATCCAGCGGCCCAGGCGCTCCGGGTCGACCAGGCCGGCCGTGCGTTCGTCGGCTGCCTCCCGGTCCCCTGTCCGGTCCGCCGCACCCTCCGCCATGCTGTCCGGTCCTCCCCTGGCTCCGCCCGGTGCGTTCCCCGGTGTGCTCTCCGGGTTTCCCGCCAGGTGCATACTTGCACGACGTGGCGGGAGAACTGGACGAGGGTCGCTGGAGGCCAGGCCGGGCGGGGCGGCCCGGGGCGGCCCGCGGGAGCGGGGAGGGAGCCTCGTGAAGCTGCCGATCGTCGACGCCGACGGCCACGTCATGGAGCCGTTCGCCATGTGGCAGGAGCGCCTGCCCGCCGAGTACCGGGAGATCGCCTGGCAGCGCCGCCGGGTCGACGGGGAGGAGGCCGTCTACTTCTACGGCCGGCCCACCCGCTTCGAGTGGACGGTGGGCTCGCTCTGCACCCCGGGCGGGCTGGCCGAGGGCGGCCGGCTCGACATCGACCTGGACACCGAGGTCGACCCGGGCGTCCACGACCCGCACCGGCGGCTGGCCCTCATGGACCAGCAGGGCATCGCCGTCAGCGTGCTGTTCCCCACCATGACCCTGGGGCTGGACGACCTGCCGGACCAGGGGTTCGCCAACGCCTCGGCCCACGCCTACAACGAGTGGATCGCCGAGCTGGCCTCGGCCGATCGGCGCCGGCTGCGCTGGGCCGCGGTGCTGCCCCTGGCCGACCTGGACTGGGCCCGGGCCGAGCTGGACCGGGTGCTCGGGGCCGGGGCCGCCACGGTGATGCTCTCGCCCATCCCCACCCCGGCCGGCCAGACCCTGGGCAGCCCGGCGCTGGACCCGATCTGGGCGACCCTGGTCGAGGCCGGCCGGCCGGCGGTGGTCCACGCCAGCAACCCGGCCAGCCCCACCCTGGGCCTGGTGCGGCACCTGGCCAACCGGGCCCAGTGGCAGATGGGGGTGCCCATCCAGCTCCAGCTGGCCGTGCTGCACCTGGTGGACGGGGGCGCCCTCGACCGGTTCCCCGACCTGCGGGTGGGCATCTTCGAGGGGGACGTGGGCTGGCTGCCCCACTGGCTGGGCCGCCTCGACGAGACCTACCGGAAGATGGCCCTGGTCTCGACCCCACACCCCCGCACCGCCCTGCAGCAGTTCCGCGACCAGTGCGTGATCTCCGGCGAGCCGGCCGACGCCGGGCTGGCCCTCACCGTGGCCACGGTGGGGGCCGAGCGGGTGCTGTGGGCCAGCGACTGGCCCCACCAGGACGGGGCCTGGCCCGACCCCATCGAGATCCTCCGGGACCGGGACGACCTGACCGACGCCGACAAGCGGGCCATGCTGCTCCACGGCCCGGCCCGCTTCTACGGCATCGACCTCGACGACCTGCTGGCCCACCTGGGCCCCGGCTGGTCCCCGGACGCCCCCCTGGCCGGCATCCCGACCCTGCTCCCGGCCACCCGCCGGGCGGTGGCCGTCTGAGGCCGGAGCCCGCGACCGCCGTGCCTGGCCAGCCCCGCTACGACCTGGTGGTCCGCCGCGCCCACGTGGTGGACGGCACCGGCGGCCCGCCCCTCGACGGCGACGTGGCCGTCAGCGACGGCCGGATCGTCGCCGTGGCGCCCCGGGTGGAGGGCGCTGGCGCCGAGGAGGTCGACGCCGACGGGCTGGTGCTGGCCCCGGGCTTCGTCGACCCCCACACCCACCTCGACGCCAACCTGTTCTGGGATCCCGACCTGACCCCCTCCTCGCAGTTCGGGGTCACCACCGTGGTCACCACCAACTGCGGCTACGGCCTGGCCCCGGTGCCCGACGAGGCGTGCCGGCGCTACGTGGTGGCCGCCATGAGCACGGTGGAGCAGATCCCCGAGGCGGCCATCGAGGCCGGGGTGCCCTTCGACTGGACCGACCTGCCCTCCTACGTGGCCCGGCTCGACGCCCTCCCCGTGGCGGTCAACCACGCGCAGTTGGTCGGCCACGTCCCGCTCCGGGCGGCCGTGCTCGGTGTGCCCGACGTCCACTCCCGCCCGGCCACCGCCGAAGAGATCGCGGCCATGGGCCGCCTGCTCCACCAGGGGCTGTCTTTGGGCGCCCTCGGCTTCTCCACCGACCAGGTGGTGGGCAACCCGGGGCCGGGCGGGACGGCGCTGCCCGGCCAGGTCTGCGGGGAGGAGGAGCTGCTGGCCCTGGCCGGGGTGCTGGGCCGGGGGCCCGGGCCGGGGCTCTTCACCATGGCCAACGCCGCCCTGCTCCAGGGCCGGGAGGAGCGCCTGGCCGACTTGGCGTGGCACGAGCGGCTGGCCGCGACCTCGGGCCGGCCGGTGGTGGTGGGGCCGGTCTTCGACTCGACCGAGGATCCGGGCGTCGGCCTGGCCGTGCTGGACCGGGTGGCGGCCGGGGCCCGGCCCGGGGTGCGGGTGGTGCCCCAGGTGTCCACCCGGCCCTTCGAGCTGTGGACCCGCCTCGACCGCCCGGGGGTGCTGGTGCGGTCGCTGCCCACCCTGCTGGCCGCCGTGCGGGAGGGGGGCGCCGAGGGGGTGCGGGCGCTGGCCGCCGACGCCGGCCGCCGCGCCGGCCTGCGCCGCGAGGGGGCGGCCATGACCCCGAACCCGGTGTTCAACGGGCGCTGGGACCACGTACGGGTGCGCTACACCGGGCAGCCGGGGGTGGAGGGGCGGGACCTGGCGGCGCTGGCCGCCGAGTGGGGGCGGGATCCGGTCGACGTGCTGCTGGCCCTGGCCCTGGCCGACGGCTTCGAGACCCAGGTGGCCACGGTCATGCGCAACGGCGACGACGAGCAGGTGGGCCGGCTGGTGGCCCACCCGGCGGCCATGATCGGCGCCTCCGACGCCGGGGCCCACGTGATGGCCAACACCGACAGCTGCTACGCCGTCTGGACCCTGCAGCACTGGGTGCGCGAGCGGGGGGTGCTCACCTTGGAGCGGGCGGTGGCCAAGCTCACCGGCGACCAGGCCCGGCTGCTCGGCCTGGGCGACCGGGGGCTGGTGCGCCCGGGCCTCGCCGCCGACCTGGTCCTCTTCGACCCGGACCGGGTCGGCACCACCGGGGTGCGGTTCGTCGACGACCAGCCGGCGGGGGAGCGGCGGCTGGTGCCCGGGGCCACCGGGGTGGCCATGAGCGTGGTCAACGGCGTGGTGGCCACCCGGGAGGGGCGGGGCACGGGGGCGCGGGCGGGGCGGCGGTTGCGGCCGGTCGCCGCCTGATGCTCTTCCTCCCCGAGTCGGCCGGGCCCCACGACCCGGTGGTGGCCACGCCGCCCCGGGCGCCGGGGTCGGTCCGGCGGACCTCCTCCATCGACACCGCCCGGCCGGACGGGTTCGACGG
>JASHWO010000190.1 GCA_030044045.1 Acidimicrobiales bacterium | reverse complement strand
CGTGCCCGTCGCCAGCAGTAGGTCGGCCGCATGCAGGACCGGGAGCGCAGGACCATGTCCGGTGGTCGCCGTGCGAAGCTGTGACCACATACCCGCCGACAGGCCCACGAACGGCAGCAGCGAGGCGCAGAGGAGCCCGAGGCCGGAGCGCGCCTCGTCTCCGGGGCCGGCCGGCAGGACGCCCATCACGCGCAGCCACTCGATGAAGGCGCCCCGCAGCACGTCCCGGCGGACACCACGGGGATGATCCGCCAGTTCGGCGGCGAGCACTTCGACGAAGTCCGGATAGCGGCGGCGCCACTGGCGCGGGTAGAGCAGGGCGAGGCGGGTGGTGCGCCGGCTGGTGCGATCGTTCACGAATTCTCTCCAGCCAGCCGCCGCAGGCCCACCTCGGCAACGCGCCGCTGCGCTGAGAGCTGGACCTGCAGCGCCTTCGATCCGGCCGGCGTGATGCAGTAGGGACGCCTGCGCTCATCGTCTGAGGCGACCGGTTCGATGAGGCCCTGGTCGACGAGACGCGTCAACGCGCCGTAGAGCGTGCCGGGCGACAGGTGGACCCCGGAGAACTGCTCGATGTCCTTGGTCAGGGCATAGCCGTGCTTGGTGCCCGCGGCGAGGCTCGAGAGGATGAGGGTGGCCGGGCCGCTGTAGCGCCCGAGACCGGCGAGCCGCGTCGGTTCCATTCAGCGTGCTCCGAGTGTGGGCGAGGGTGGCGGGCGCCACCGCCCATCTGTCAATGCCCTGGGCTCGCCAGCCATGGAGCGTTATATACTACGTCAGACGGTATATCGTCAAGCAATAGAGTGGTCGTACGGTCGGACCCGTGACCGAGGAGGACTGCTGATGCGCAGCGTGACCTATTCGATGGGCGTCTCACTCGACGGCTACATCGTCGGGCCGGACGGCGACTTCGGCTGGACGGCGCCCGACGAGGAGGTCTTTCGCTTCGTCACCGACGAGATACGAGAGGTCGGCGTCCACCTGTTGGGACGACGGCTGTACGAGACGATGCTGTACTGGGAGACCGCCGACCAGGATCCATCGCTCGACGACGCAATGCTCGAGTGGGCCGCGATCTGGAAGCCGCTGCCGAAGGTGGTGTTCTCCACCACGCTGTCGGCGGTGCAGGGCAATGCCCGCCTGGCCTCCGGTGGCCTGGCGGAGGAGATCGAGCGGTTGCGAGCCGAGCCGGGGGAAGGTGACATCGCCATCGGCGGCGCGATGCTCGCCGCCGAGGCAGCCGCGTTCGGCCTGATCGACGAGTACCGGGCCAGGGTCTACCCGGTGCTGGTTGGCGGTGGCATTCCGTTCTTTCCCCAGCGCGAGCGCCGGGTGGATCTCGAGCTCGTCGAGACCCGCACCTTCAGCTCGAGAGTCGTCTACCTCCGCTACCGCGTGGCCCGCTGGCCCGCTGGCCCGCTCGTCCGCCAGCTCCGCACAGGTTCGTGCGGAGGACTAGTCGGCGCCTCCAGCTTTACACAACACGAACCTGAATTTCCTGGTAGACGGGTCAGTGGACAAACGGGCTGAACACCTTCACGCCGACGATGATGAGGGCGACGACAACGTACGCCCGCAGGGCGTAGACACTCACGATGCGAAGCATGGACCGCCGTGGCGCTGCGAGTTCCTCGAGGGGGCGCATCCGCCACGTCGTCCGGTCGAGGTGGGCGACCTCGGCCCGAGGGTCCCGAACCTCGCCATGGGCGATCCGTCCCCGGCGCACCCACGCAATGACGGCGACAGTGGGAAGCGCGAGAGCCGCTCCGCCGACGAAGCACACCTCGGTCAGCGTGACCCCGTTGATGGCGGGGAACAGCGTGGCGATCGTCAAGTCCAAGGACAGGGCGATGAGCACGGCCACGATGAGGACGGCGAAGAAGTTGAGCACCCGTCCGTTGATCCACGGCCCGAGGATCTCGGTGTCGTTGCAGAGCAACACCAGGAACAGGCTCGCCGAGGGCAGCAGGATGCCCGCAAGCACCTGAACGTACTGGGTCGCCGTCCCCAACAGCGCATTGGAGCCAAGGCCGACGACGAGACAGGCGACCACGATCTGCACGGCGTAGGCGCCGTAGAACAGCGGTGCGGTCTTGACCGTCCGGTGCAGCGAGTGGTGCCGCTTGAAACTGTCGCCGAAGGCGTAGGAGGTGGAGAGTGACACCGCTCCCGCCCCGACCAGGGCAGCAACGACCAGCATGACCGCAGCGATGGCTCCAGCGACCGGTCCGAGGGTAACGGCGATGGCGTGGTTGAACCATCCCGAGTCGGTGTAGGTCGCTGTTCGTCCGAACGCATGGGTGTGGAACAGCGCCGCCCCAAAGACGATCATGGCAACCGCGGCAACCGTGGTCAGGATGCCGCCTCCGAAGGTGTCCCAGCGCTCGTAACGCAGCCACCGGGGGCTGATGCGCTTGTCGAGGACGTTCGACTGCTGGAAGAACAACTGCCACGGGGCGACCGTCGTCCCGATCATGGCCACGATGAGCAGGATCGCCGAGCTGCTGACGCCCCCTGCGATATCGGGGATGACGAAGTGGTACCCGACCTGGCCCCACTTCGGGTGGGACAGGAGTATCGCGGGGACGAACACGAAGCTGCCGAGGATGAGGGTGAACATGCACCGCTCCCACCACCGGAAGCGACCAGTCACGGCAATGGCGAACAGCAGGACTCCGGCCAGGCTGACGGCGAGCAGCTTGGGTACCCCGAAGTAGCCGAGACCGAAGTAGACCCCGATGAACTCGGTGAGCAAGGTCAAGAAGTTGAGGAGGAACAGGTCGAACACAGCGAAGGCCGCCCATGCCCGGCCGAAACGCTCACGGATGAGACGGGCGTGGCCGACGCCCGTCACGGTGCCGAGCCTCGCCACCATCTCCTGGTTGATGAGGAGCACGGGCAACAGGAGCAGCATGACCCACAGCAGGCTGTAGCCGAACCGCTGACCGGCCTGCGTATAGGTCTGGACGCCGCCGGCGTCGTTGTCACCGACCATGACGATGAGGCCGGGACCCATGATGGCGGCAAAGGTGAGGAGCTTCCGGCGCAGGCCGCTCCGAGGTACGCGGCCGCGCATCGGCACGGTGCCCAGCGCACCTTCGATGTCACCGATGTGCGCTGGGTCGAGGACCGCTGGCGCGAAATCCAAAGTCGGGTCGAGAACTGCGGTCGTCCCCTCCATGGTCGTGGAAGTACGTGCAGCGTTCATCGAAGGTCCTTCCCGGTATTTGGGCGCGTTGGACGCGCCTAGTGGCGACTGCGCAGGCGCGCAAGATGAGGGACCAGAGTCCCAATAGATGACGGACGGGGCGCGTCAGACGGTGGAGTGTGCTCTCCAACGCCGTGGCGGAGCAGTCAACGAGAAGTCGAACGAAGCTCCGGGACGAAACCGACGCAGGTCAACGACTGACCGTCAAGGAAAGAGGCGAGCTGCGACGAATGCGTCAGACCCGATCGAACGATGGAGGGCGCCAGGTACTGGGGGGTTCGGACTTCATCTGGCTCACCTCCTCGGATCGGGGTCGTTACATCTCGCAGGCATTGTACCCCGGACGCCGTCGCTCATGTCAGCCAGCTGTGCCCGCTATCCCACGACATGGACACGGCGACGCCAAGCACGTTGTCGGGACCCCAGGCCGATTACCCTCCCAAGGTGGTCGCGCTCCTCCTGGTCGCGATGTCGGTGGGGCTGGACAACTTCGCCGCGTCGACCGCACTCGGTGTCGCCGGTGTCGACCGGAAGCTCCGTGTCCGGGTCGCCGTGATCTTCGGGGTATTCGAAGGCCTCATGCCGGTCGTCGGCCTCCTGCTCGGTCGCTCACTGGCGCACGATCTGGGCAACACCGCCAAACCAGCCGCCGGCGCACTGCTCGGCGCCGCTGGTACCTACGCCATCGTGAGCGGACTCCTCCGCGACCGAGGGGAGACCAAAGGCCCGGAGCTGAGCGTCCGTCATCTCGTCCTGATCGGTGGGGCGCTCAGCATCGACAATCTCGTCATCGGTTTCGCCCTCGGCGCCTACCACGTCGACCTCGTGGTCGCCGCCGTCACCATCGCCGTGGTCAGCGTCGCCCTCTCGTTGCTGGGTCTCGAGATAGGCGGGCGGCTCGGAGCGCGGCTCGGGTGGCGGAGCGAGCTGGTCGGCGGCGTTGTCCTCGTCCTCGTCGGGGTGGCCATCGGGGTGGGTCTGCTGTAGAGGCGGGGCGTCAGGCCCAGGTCATGAGGAGTTCCTCGTAGTAGACCCTGGCCAGTAGCCCACCACGACCCCAAGGAGCCCCCCAGATGACCGACCATGCCATCTACGACTACGTCCCGCACCACCGCACGAAAGCCAAGCTGGAGGGGAACCTCGACAAGCCGGTCACGGTCGCTGGGCAGCTACCGACGGGCAGCGGGATGGCCCGCTTCAACGCCTGGTTCGCCGTGAAGGTGACCAATGGGGTGGGCACCATGTGGTGCGCCTACGCCTTCGCCGCCCTCGCTCTCATCAGCCTGCCCCAGGCCATCAGTTCGCACAACGCCGTCACCCTGGTGTCCTGGGTATCCCAGACCTTCCTCCAGTTGGTCCTGCTGTCGGTCATCATCGTCGGCCAGAACGTGCTGGCCGCCGCGGCCGACAAGCGCTCCGAGGCGACCTACAACGATGCCGACGCGGTGCTCCATGAGGCAGTGAAGATCCAAGAGCACCTCTTGGCCCAGGACGTGATCCTCGAGCGCCTGACCAACAGCGCGACCGACGACGGGCGAGCGTAGATATGGCGGACCGGTCCGAGCAGTGATCAGTCGCCGACGAGATGATAGGGAAGTCTCGCCACGCTGACGGTGCTCCGCCAGCGCAGCACGTCGGCGAGGATCACCCCACGCTGGTTCTGCAGGATCCGGTGCCGCCACTTGTTGGGTTCCACCTCGGGGGTCAGGACCATCACGCCTCGGTCAAGGATCTCCGGTGATCCGAGATAGTCGAGCATGGGTTCGGCGATAGAACGCGTCTGCGGGCGCAGAACGACGAGGGGGACTCCGGGCGTTCTTCGTGAGGCTCAGCCGACCAACGATTCGATCTGCTTGGCGAGCTTGTCCTCGATCTCGAGGTTCCACGCGCTCTCCCCAACGTCGATGACGAGAAAGAGGTCGGAGATCAGCAGGGTTTCGAGGGCCGCGACCCCGAGGTTCTGCAACCATTTGCCGATGCCGATGCGAACGGTGAAGTCGTTCGGGTCACCAGAGATCACGATCGAAAGCGCGCGGTCCGCGTCCACTACGCCGCGGAGGAAGCCACCCTTCTTTGCCTGGATCACCGTGCCGTGCGAGCTCGACGGCGACGTCTGGGTCGAGAAGCCGTCGGACTTCAGGTAGCTCTCGATCTTTTCCTGAAGCCCGCTCAGGTCAGTGCCCTTGCCCTGGAAGTGCTGGACCTTTTCGCCGATCATGGACCCTCCTCACCATTCGGGCCTGATGGCCAGACCCGCTCTCGGGAGCAGGCTAGGCGAAGACGGCACCCGACTGTCCTCGGGTCCGTCGGGTCCTCCACCCGGGCGTGCTCCCGGTGGCGCGGCGCCGGGGCGACGATGTCCTGGTTGGTCGCCGTTCGTACATTGTCAGGGTCGGCGCCCCCAGCTTTACACAATACGAACCTGAACGCCCTGGTAGACGGCCCGACGGTCGTGCTGGTGGCCCGGCACGCCAAGGTCCGCCGGGACGGGTACCGACGACGGGTGTGACTCCGCTCGTCAGGCCCCGATCAACGCCTCCAGCCGGGCCGCCAGCTCGGCATTGGGCTGGGCGTGCAGGTTGCGCCGTGCCTCCAGGGCTCCGTTGACCGCCCCGACCACCGCCGGACGCTCGGCGTCCATCTCCCGGTGCTCGTAGGCGGCGAACCAGGCCTCGACGTCGGCCCAACGCCATAGGGGATTGCGGGCACTCCCCGACACCGGGGCAGGGAAGCCGCCGGGCCCGCGCTGGCCCTTGACCAGTTGGTCGATGGACTGGCGGGTCCGCCCCACCCGCTCGGCGATCTCCGATGCCCATACCAACTGGTCCGGCTCGACCCGCACCACGCTCAAGCCGGAGACCTGCTCGATCTGGTCGATGGCCTGAAGGACCGCGTCGGCGAAGGTGTCAGCGTCGATGTCGAACTCGATCGCGCTGGCCCACTGGTCGCCCACCTCGACGGTGGCTGCGCCCTCGGTCGCCTCGTAGATGTCATCGAGGCGGTCTTCGTCGACGCCGGTGACCAGCAGGGTGACGTTGTAGGTGTTCATGTCGATCCTCCCCTCGAGTGAGGACAGCGGTCCACGGCCCGCCGAATGGCCCGGGCGTGGTGCTCGGGCACCCGCGGGGTGGACCACACAGCAAGCTGGGGACAGTCTCCTGGACAGACGACGAAACCCCAGGCGTGGGCCGACTTCCCCGATGCCCGGTAGCTCCAGCCATTGGACTCGGCGTAGCGGACCGCCTCTTCGATCACCCCTGAGGGGTGCCGCTTGCGGGCCACCCAGGCACACTACAGCAAAGTGTTGCTAACTGTCAACAAGCGCCCCCAGCTTTACACCATACGAACCTGAACGCCCTGGTAGACGGGCCGACGGTCGTGCTGGTGGCCCGGCACGCCAAGGTCCGCCGGGACGGGTACCGAGTTTCGGGCTGATCAGCCCGTCACCGACCTCGCCGGTCTATACGCCAAAGCCGCAGAGTGTCTTCTGTCAGCCCTCTCGTGTCCGCCACGGTGCCGGAACGGCTCTATCCTGGTGGTCGTGTCCACGACGGTCCACGTACCCGAGAGCCTGGGCGACAGGCTGGCAGCAGAGGCAGCACGTCGCGGCGTGACCGTGGACGAACTGTCGGCGAAGTTGCTCGCCGCCGGCCTCGGCCAGCCAGGAAGCTCGGCCAGTTCACGCCGTCACCTGGCCTTTGCCGCGATCGGGGCCTCTGGCACCAGCCGCGGGGCCGAACACGCCGACGAGCTGCTCGCTGACGGGTTCGGGCGCGACTGAGTGCTGTTGGTCGATACCGGCCCGCTGGTGGCCACCGCGGATGTCGATGACGCCCACCACCGGCAGTGCCGGGAGCTGCTCGAAGCCGACCCGGGACCACTTGTCACGAGTCCCCTGGTGATCGCCGAGGCGGCCTACCTCATCGACCGCCAACTGGGGCCGAGTGCCGAAGCCGCTCTCTTCAGGTCGATCACTGACGGTGTGCTCTCTGTCGAATCCTTGACCCACGACGACTGGCTACGCGTCGGTGACCTGGTCCAGGAGTACGCAGACCTCCGGCTCGGTGGAACCGACGCCTCCCTGATCGCCTTGGCCGAACGGCTGGGAACTGCCCGACTGGCGACCTTGAACCGCCGCGACTTTGTCGTCGTCCGCCCCCAACACGTCGAAGCCTTGGAACTACTCCCAGCCGTGCCGGGCTCGTAACGACCTTGACTCGAAACCACTAACGGAGCGGCTCTCCCCACGTAGACGAGTGCCCCTCACCGGCACGAGGGGCGAAGGTTCGTACACTGTCAAGTTGCGGGGAGAGAGAGGCAGACGCGCGCACCCGACACCGGGACCGGGACAGCGAGCCGGGACCAGGGGCGGCGAGGAGCGGCGGCGGGCCGCAGGAAGCAGCAGAGGGGGCGCACAGAGCCAGCCAGCCAGCGGCCGGCACCGCCGGACGCCGCAGCCGGGGGCGGGCGGCCGGCGACGGCCCGGAGCGGGCGGTTGGGCA
>JASHWO010000189.1 GCA_030044045.1 Acidimicrobiales bacterium | reverse complement strand
CTGGTGGCCAACGGGGCCAACGTGGTGGTCACCATCCTCCTGGCCCGGCTGCTCACCACCCGGGGCTACGGCGTGCTGAACCAGCTCACCGGCATGTTCCTCATCGTGTCCACCCCCGGCTCGGCGGTGATCGTGGCCGTGGTGCGGCGGGTCACCGCCTGGCGGGGCGGCACCGCCGGCCGCCTGGCCCAGCGCTGGGCCCGGCGCCTCCACCGCCGGGGGTTGGCCGCCCTGGCCGTCTTCGCCGTGGCGGTGGTGGCCGGGCTGGGCCCGTGGATCACCCGCCTGCTGAACCAGCACCACCCGCTGGGCGACGACGCCATCCTGGTGGCCGGGGCGGTCTGGATCCTGCTCTGCCTCGACCGGGGGCTGCTCCAGGCCCACCGCAGCTACCGCACCCTGTCGGCCAACCTCCTGGTGGAGGGTGGGGTGCGCAGCGCCGCCATGCTCTGCCTGGTGGCGGCCGGGGCGGGGGCCACCGGGGCGGCGGTGGGGGTGCTCCTGGCCGAGGTGGTGACCGCCGTGCACGCTCGGGTGGTGGCCGACCGGGCCTGGGCCCCCATCCCTCCGGTCCCCCGCGCGGCACGTTCGTTCCGCCCCTCGGAGCAGCGGCGGCGCTGGCGGCAGGCCGTCCGGCCCGACCCGGTGCTGCTGGGCCCGGCCCGGGAGCGGCGGAACGCCCTGGCCGACCTGGGGGCGGCCCTGGTGGCGTTGGCCATGGTGGCCCTCCTCCAGAACGTGGACGTGCTGGAGGTGGGCCGGGCCGACCCGTCGATGAGCGGGTCCTATGCCGCGGTGTCGGTGGCCAGCAAGGCACTGGTCTTCGGCGCCCTGGTGCTTGGCGGCTACCTGCTGCCCGAGGCGGCCATCCGCTGGCGCCAGGGGGGCCACGCTCTGCGGCAGTTCGGCGTGACCATGCTGCTGCTGGCCGTGCCGGCGGTGGTGCTGCTGGTGGTGGCCCTGGGCGCCTCCCACCTGCTGCTCGAGCTGGTGTTCTCCTCCCGCTACCTCGGGGCCGAGCAGGCCTTCGTGCCCCTGGTGCTGGCCATGGTGTGCCTCAGCACCACGGTGGTGCTCACCATGTACCTGTTGGCCGTGGGCCGGCGTTGGATCACCGGGCTGCTGGTGGCCGGCGCGGTGGCGGCCACGGTGGCCGTGGTGGCGGCCCACGGGGTGCCCCGGACCACCGCCCTGGCCGATCTGGCCGTGCAGGCGGTGCTGGCCCTGACCGCGGCCGCCGGCTTCGCCAGGGTCCACCATCGGCGGCTCCAGGAGCGCCGGGGGGCTACGCTCCGCTGATGGTGGGTCGGCCGGAGGTGGGGGGGTCGGTGGCGTGGCTGTCGAGGACCGGGGAGCGGGCGGCGCCCGACCCCGGGGAGCTGGCCGAGGTGGCCCGGGAGGCCGGCCTGTCCCGGGTGCACTTCGTGGCCTGGCGGGACCTCGATGACCCGGAGGCCGGCGGCTCCGAGCTCCACGCCCACCGCATCGCCTCGCTCTGGGCCGAGGCCGGGCTGGAGGTGACCTTCCGGACCAGCGCCGTGGCCGGCCAGCCCGAGGTGGTGGCCCGCGACGGCTACCGGGCCACCCGGCGCTCCGGGCGCTACGCCGTGTTCGCCGGCGCCCCCCGGGAGGCCCGCCGCCTGTCGTCCCGGCCGGGGGAGGGCCTGGTGGAGGTGTGGAACGGCATGCCGTTCTTCTCCCCTCTCTGGTACCGGGGGCCCCGGGTGGTGTTCCTCCACCACGTCCACGCCGAGATGTGGCGCATGGTGCTGCCCGGCTGGCTGGCCCGGATAGGGGAGTCGGTGGAGCGCCGCCTGGCCCCGCCGCTCTACCGACGGAGCCGGGTGGTCACCCTCTCCGAGTCGTCCCGGGAGGAGATCGTGGGCCTGCTGGGCCTGCCTGCCGACCGGGTGTCGGTGGCCCCGCCGGGGGTGGAGCCCCGCTTCTCGCCGGGCGGCCGCCGGTCGCCGGTGCCCCTGGTGGTGGCCGTGGGCCGGCTGGTGCCGGTCAAGCGGTTCGACCTGCTCATCGAGGCCCTGGTCCGGGCCAAGGAGAAGTGCCCCGAGCTGCGGGCGGTGATCGTGGGCGAGGGCTACGAGCGGGGCCGGCTGGAGGGGTTGCGGGACCGCTACGGCGCCGAGGGGTGGCTGACGCTGCCGGGCCGGGTGGGCGACGACGCCCTGGCCGACTGGTACCGGCGGGCCTGGGTGGTGGCCTCCGCCTCGCAACGGGAGGGGTGGGGCATGACCCTCACCGAGGCCGCGGCCTGCGGCACCCCGGCAGTGGCCACCGACATCGCCGGTCATCGCGACGCCGTGCTCGACGGCCGCAGCGGCCTGCTGGCCGACGGGGTGGACGGGATGGCGGCAGCCCTGGTCGAGGTGGTGGGCACAGCCGAGCTGCGGGCCCGGTTGGGCCGGGGGGCGCTGGAGCGCTCCCGCTGGTTCACCTGGCCGGCCACGGCCCGGGCCACCCTGGAGGCCCTGGCCGCCGAGTGCGCCCGCCCCTGAGCGGCTACCCGCCCCGGCGGCGGGCGGCGTCGACCACGGCGTCGGCCCCCAGGAACACCACGGCCATCCAGACCAGCACCCCGGCGCTCTGGTAGGCGGCGGGCCAGTTCGAGCTCTCGGGCAGCGGGTGGTGGATCTGGCCGTAGACCACGGTGGCCGCTCCGGCGGCCAGCAGGCCCACCGCCACCAGGGCGGTGACCGCCCGCACCTGGGGCACCACCAGCGCGGCGGCCACCGCCACCCCGGCGGCCAGGCCCACCAGCGGGGCCGAGATGGCCCCGGCCACGGCGCCGGTGACCGCGGCGATCACCACCACCGCCCACCAGGGCGGTCGCCGCCCCCGCACGGCGGAGGGCAGCCCCAGCTCGGGATGGTCGCCGCCCACGTCTCCCGGGCCTGGCAGAC
>JASHWO010000188.1 GCA_030044045.1 Acidimicrobiales bacterium | reverse complement strand
CTGAGGTCAGCATCGTGGTCCCGGTCCACGACCAGTGGGCCCGCACCGCGGCCTGCCTGTGCTCGATCGCCGCCGACCCCACCGCGGTGGGCTACGAGGTGATCGTGGTGGACGACGCCTCGAGCGACGAGACGGTGGCGCGGCTCCCTGCCGTAACCGGGGTGGTGGCCGTCCGGCTCGACGAGAACCAGGGGTTCCTGGGCGCCACCAACGAGGGCATCGCCCGGGCCCGGGGCCGCTACGTGGTCCTCCTGAACAACGACACCGAGGTGGCCCCGGGCTGGCTCGACGCCCTGGTGGCCACGGCGGAGGCCGACCCGCGGGTGGGGGTGGTGGGGGCCAGGCTGGTCTACCCCGACGGGCGGCTGCAGGAGGCCGGCGGGGTCGTCTGGGCCGACGGCTCCGGGCACAACTACGGCCGGGACCAGGATCCCGACGACCGGCGCTTCGGCTTCTTGCGGGACGTGGACTACTGCTCGGGTGCCTGCCTGCTGGTGCGGGCCGAGCTGCTGGCCCTGGTGGGCGGGCTGGACGAGCGGTTCCGCCCCGCCTACTACGAGGACACCGACCTGTGCTTCGCCGCCCGGCACCACGGCTACCGGGTGGTCTACCAGCCGGCGGCCGCGGTCACCCACTTCGAGGGGGCCAGCCACGGCACCGACGTGACCACCGGGGTCAAGCGCTACCAGGAGGTCAACCGCCACGCCTTCGTCGAGAAGTGGGCGGATGCGCTGGCCCACCACGGCGCCCCCGACCACGAGCACGTGCGGGCGGCCAGCCGGCGGGCGCCGGCCGGGCACTGCCTGGTGTTCGACCACGGCCTGCCCATGCCCGACCACGACTCCGGCTCCCGCCGGATGGCCGAGCTCCTGGGCATCCTCGGCGACCTGGGCTTCGCCGTGACCTTCGTCCCGAACAACGGGATCGACCTCCCCCCCTACCGGGAGGCGCTCACCGCCCGGGGCATCGAGGTGCTGGCCAACCCGGCCGACGTCGACGCCTACGTGGCCGGGGTCGGCGGCGACCTGCGGCTGGTGGTGCTGTCCCGGCCCACCGTGGCCTGGGCCCAGTACCCGATGATGCGCTCGCTGGCCCCGGACGCCCTGCTGGTCTACGACACCGTGGACCTCCACTATTTGCGAGAGGAACGGCGGGCCGGGACGGAGGCGGGCACCGAGGCTGGCCCGTGGGCCGCCTCCCGGAGCGCCGACTACCACTACGGCATGGAGCGGAGCCTGGTGGGCCTGGTGGACCAGGTGTGGGTGGTCTCGGCGTCCGAGGCCGAGGTGCTGCGGGCCGCCGACCCGGCGGTGCCGGTGGCCGTGGTGCCGAACGTCCACCGGGAGGAGGCGGCCGGTCCCGGCTACGACGCCCGGCACGGGCTGCTCTTCGTGGGGAACTACGCGCACGACCCGAACCGCGACGCCGTGGACTGGCTGGTGCAGGAGATCCTGCCCCGGGTGCGAGCCGAGCTGGGCCCGGTCCCGGTGGTGCTGGCCGGCAGCCGGCCCACCCCGGCGGTCGAGGCCCTGGCCGGCGACGGGGTGACGGTGACCGGCTGGGTCCCCGACCTGGAGGACCTGTACCGCCGGGCCCGGGTGTTCGTGGCGCCGCTCCGCTACGGGGCGGGGATGAAGGGGAAGGTGGGCGAGGCGTGTGCCCACGGCCTGCCGGTGGTGACCACCACCATCGGCGCCGAGGGCATGGCCCTGGCCGACGGCGAGGAGGTACTGGTGGCGGATCGGGCGGAGGACGTCGCAGGGGCGGTGGTGCGCGCCTACGGGGACCGGGTGCTGTGGGAGCGGTTGGCCGCCGGCGGGCGGCGGGCGGTGGCCGAGCGCCTGTCGCCGGCCCGGGTACGGGCCGACCTGGCCCAGACGCTGAAGGCCCAGGGGCTGTCCGTGGTGGAGCCCCGGTGAGGGCGCGCTGGCGGGTCCTCGGTGCACTGGCCGGCGCGGCGACGGTGGCCGGCACGCTGCTGGCCCCGGCCGTCGGGACCGGGGTCGGCTCCGGGGTGGCCGGCGCGTCGGCGGCCCGGCCCTCCTACATCGCCGCGGCCGAGTACTTCGGCAACGGGAACCCCACGAACCTGTGGAGCTCCGACCTCTCGGGCGCGCCGGCCGCCTTCGCCCGGATGCAGCAGGACGGCTTCAACACCGTCGGGCTGATCGTGCCCTGGGACGAGTTCCAGACCCACCTCACGCCGCCCCGCTACGACCAGCAGGCCCTCCAGCGCCTCGACCGGGTGATCGGCGACGCGCAGGCGCTGGGCATGGGGGTGATCCTGCGCCTGAGCTACGAGTTCGCCGTGGACCCGGCCGACCAGCTCCCCGAGGCCAGCCGGTTCGACGAGGTCTGGAGCAACCCGAAGGTGTACTCGGCCTGGCTCGGCTACATCGCCGAGATCCACCGGAGCGTCGCCCGGTACCACAACGTCCGCGAGGCCTACATCTCCTGGGAGGACCTGTGGGAGCCGGTGTTCGAGGCCCAGGGGACCAGCACAGCGAGCCAGCAGTTGGCCCTGGCCACCACCACCGGGTACCGGACCTGGCTCCGGGCCCACCACACCCTGGCCCAGGTGGAGTTCGACTACGGCACCCAGTTCGCCGACTGGACAGCCGTGCCCACGCCCCCGGCCGACAAGCCCAGCTTCAAGCTGATGTACCAGTACCAGGACACAGCCCTGGTCCACCGCATGTTCGTGCCGGCCTCGAAGCGCTTCCCCGGCCTCACCATGGAGACCCGGGTGGACATCGACCCCCTGTACACAGGCACCCAGGTGGTCGGGTCGTACACACACCAGGCCCAGTACCAGCTGCCCGGGACGTCGGTCACCGGCATGTACTTCTCGCCCTACATGGACGACCCCTCGTCCACACCGGTGGAGACGTCGTCCCAGGGCGTGGCCGCGCTGCAGTCCACCCTCTCCCGGATGCACTCGCAGAGCGGCGGGCGGCCGCTCTTCATCTACGAGTACGAGATCGAGAGCAACAGCCCGGTGGTGGCCCAGAACCCGGCGCTGACAACGAACCAGATCCCGACATTCATGGCCCAGAGCGAGCCGCTGCTGCACCAGTACACGGCGGGCTACGCCCTCTGGACCTACCAGGACTACCACCAGAGCCCGCTGTACAACCAGTCCTTCGCCCTGGGCGGCGCCGGCTGGACCCTCACGGGGGGAGCCAGGGCCGCGCCCAGCGCCACGGCCACCAGCTACGCCACCCTGCAGCGGGGAGGCACGGCCACCCAGCACATCGTGACAGGCGGGGTCCAGGGCACAGCGCCGGCCACGGTGACCCTCCGGGCCCGGGCCGGCACGGCCACCACCCTCGACGTCCAGTGGGGCACCGGCGCCGCCCAGGCGGTGCCGGTGACGGCCGGCGGGTGGCACACCTACCAGGTGACGGTCCCGGCCTCCAGCGTGGACGACCTCTCGCTCCGGGCCGGCGGCGCGGTCTCGGTGACCGACGTCCAGCTGTTCTGGTACTCCCAGGTCGGCGACGTCTACAGCCCGACAGGCACCGCCGAGGTGGGGGCCGGCACCCTGGCCCCGCTGAACCGGCAGCTCACGGCGGGCGGCTGACCGGGAAGCACCGAAGCAACGGGGACCATCTATCACTGGCCCCCGCCGGCGAGGTACTCCTGCCACGCGGCAACGGCCTCTTCCCTGGTGAGCGACGCGACCTGAGCCTGCGACATCCCCACCTTCTTGATGAGGTTCCGGACGAGCTTGCCGTCCAGACCGCCGGGCAGAGGCCCGGTCGTCGCAGGAGCTGGCCGAGGCGGGAGGACGCCCCGTTCGACGCACCGGTAGAAGTCTGCTTCCGTCACCTGAAGCTGGTCACGCAAGATCGACGCCACGAGGTTCGGATCGTTGATCGCCCCGGTGCCATGCGATACACGGGTCTGCAACACCTCCCCCGTACTCAGATGTAGGGAGTACCGGTAATGATCACCGGTCTTCGTGCTGCTCCTTGACGTACCCTTCTTGGTCCATCCCTCGGTCTCGACGAACCGGCGGTGGTCAGCGCGCGTGAGCGGTCTCGGCATCAGTCACCGAAGACGACCCGCTCGAGCTCTTCCCGGTCACCGGCGTGCAGCGCAATGCGCAGGACGAGGAGCCGGTTATGGGCATGGTTCGGTGCGTTGCGCAGATCCTCGAACCAGCTCCGGGCGTAGTCGACCAGCGCGTCGAGGAAGTCGCTCGTTGCATCCTCGAGGTTGGTACCGACCCCGTGGACGAGCCCGTCAGCCAACCAGAACGCCACCTGGTCGTCGGTCACCGACGACAGGACCGCGAACGGGGCCCGCTCCGCCAGGAGCTCCTCGAGCACGCCGGCATCCACCGCGGCGACCGGGCGGTCGCGGGTGATGACGGCAGTCCCACCGCCCTCGGCGGCATCGAGCACGTCCTTGATGTGGTCGCGGGCCGAGCGCGCCTTATAGCGCAGTCCCAACGGAGTCTCCGTAACAACGACTGAGGTCATGCCACTATGGTACCAGTGGTACGTGTGGTACGCACTCCTCCCGCGGAGAAACATGCCAATGTGGCCCCTCGCCGACGGGAACGGGAGCGTGACCCGGCTGGCCACCGGGTTCCTCCTGCAGCATTGCGGCTACGGCGTCGGGCGCTACGTGAGCCTGAAACAGCGCATCTTCGAGTCCAAGGACGGCTACTACGACGCGCTGGCGGCGTCGACGACCGGCTGGTTCGACGACGGCGCCCACGACCTCTGGCCCTGGGCCCGCTCCCTGCTCGGCCGGCTCGGCGACGCCTACGCTCGCTTCGAGGCCCGAACTGCCGCCAGCGCATCGGGTGGGGGCCGGCACCCTGGCCCCGCTGAACCGGCAGCTCACGTCGGGCGGCTGACCGGGCGGCGCCATCGATTCGTCGTCGACAGATGGACCTGTTACGGGCGCATCCAGCGCATGACCTGCCGGCCGGTGCGCCTGTCCACCGTGGGCATGAGGACGAGCCCGGCCCTTCGCGTCCCGCGCACCGGGAAGCCGTCGGGACGCGGGGTGATGTCCACCTCGCCCCGTTCGGTCAGCACGGTCCACACGTCGCTGGAGCGGATGAAGCCCGGCATCTGGTCCATGAAGGCCACGACCGTCGGGCTCACCCCCCGCTCCCCGTCGATGCCCAGTTCCCTGAGCGCCGCGGCCAGGGCGCGGACGTTGCTCTCGGAGAGCTCCGGCACCAGGTCGATGTCGGTGAGAGGCAGGTCCACTCCCTGCATGGCCGCGGCCAGGCTCCCGATGATCACCGCCCGGACCCCGTACCGGTCCAGCGCCGCCAGGACGGCATCGGGATCGAGCGGCTTGGCGTCAGGATGCACGGGCGCTCCGTACGCCATAGCGCTCGGCGAGGCCGCTGACGTCGTGGGTGCGGGCGCGGCCACTGGCCAGCTCCCGGTGGTCGGTCTCCCGCTGGATCTCCTCATGCCGGCTGACCGGCGCCGCTCGCATCCGCAGCTCGAACCCGCAGGCGCTCACGATCCTCCACAGGTTCGACACGCTGGGGTCCTTCTTCCCCGCCTCCCAGTCGGACACCGCCGACGGCGCGACCCCGAGCCGCCGGGCCAGCTCGGCCCGGCTGATCCCCGCCCTCGTCCGGGCGTCGTGGACGATGCCGGCGGCCACTGGCAGTATCGGCTTCCCCATCCGGGCCTCCTTCCCTATCGGACGCTTTCGTATACTATAATATATGTCTGGCGGGATGGGGACCGGGGCGGTGCACGCTGCCGCAGCGATGGCGTTCGCGACCGCCGTCGCGCGGTGGCCGGGCTGCTACCCGGGGGCCGACGGTGATATCATAATGCAAGCATGCCGAACGTACTGGTCCGGGACCTCCCCGAAGAAACCCACGCCGCCCTACAGCGCCGAGCCGAGCAGCACGGCCAGTCGCTGCAGCAGTACCTTGCCGGCGAGCTCGAGCGGCTGGCGGAACGGCCGAGCCTCGATGAGCTGCTCGACCGGATCGGCCGGCGGCGCGGCGGACGGGTCGGGCTCGCCCAGGCGGCCAGGGATCTGTCCGAAGAACGCACCAGCCGGTGATCGTCGTCGACGCCTCGGTGCTGGTCAACGCGCTCGGCGACGACGGGGCCGACGGCGTACGGGCACGAGGCGAGCTCTCCGCAGCAGGTGAGCCGGCCGGTCCGGACCTGGTCGACGTGGAGACCGTCGCCGTGCTCCGGAAGCGGTGGCTCGCCGGGACCCTTACGGCCAAGCGGTTCGCGGCGGCGGTCGACGACCTGGCAGATCTCGCCCTCACGAGGTACCCGGTACTGCCGTTCATGCAGCGTGCCTACGAGCTCCGCTCGACGGTGACCGTCTACGACGCGGCGTACGTCGCGCTCGCCGAAGCGCTCGACTGCGAGCTTCTCACCGCCGACGATCGGCTTTCGAGAGCCCCCGGGATCAGGTGTCCCGTGCGAGTACTCCGCTGATGAACGGCCGCTCCCGCTCGGTCAGCCCACGAAGGCGGAGACAAGAAGTCCACCTTCACCTCGGTGCCTGCCACCTCGAAGAACGCCCCAGCGTGCTCGAGCACGTAGTTCCGAACCCGGTCCTGCCTGGTGATCCCAGAACGGTCATCGGCGGCGCGCTCTGCGAAGGTTTCGTACGCATCGGCGATCACCTCGACAAAGAACCTGAGCCACGGCCACGGATCGTGCGTACCGTCCTGCCAGCCGGCGGTAGACGCGGCAAGCGCGCCGTAGTAGGCGTCTCGCCGTTCGTAGACGAGTCCCTCGAGTGACACGTAACGACTCACGCCGTAGCCGACCTCAGAGAGCAGGCGCGTGCTGAGTAGGCGGGAGAGCCGCCCGTTCCCGTCGGCGAACGGGTGGATCGTGAGGAAATCGAGCGCGAACAGGCCCACGAGCAGCGCGCCGTGGTGGCGTCCCGCCCGGTGCTCGCTGCGGTACCGATCGACGAGGCTCGGACATGAAGAGCGGCGTGTCCCGGCACGACGCAGGGACGGACCGAATACTCGACGTCCCATTCCTCGGACGATCCGTTCGGCTCGGGCCTACTCGACCACGATCCCCTCGATGGCCGACGACGCGATGACCGATTCAACCCGCGCCGCGTCGGCCAGCGCTTTCAACAGCCCTCGGAGCTGGTCGGCATACAACGCCTCGGCACCGCGTCCGGTGGCCACAGTTCCGACGTGATCGTGGTCCTCACGAGCGGCAGTCGCTGAAGCGGTAAGGATGGCCGACCGTCCCGCCAATGCCCATCACGATGCCGGCGTGCTGGACCGCGCCGTACGGACGATGCAGCCGGGGGAAATGTCGCGCCGCGGGGCATGCATAGGATGGAAGCACTGATAGCGAGTAACCACGGAGGCGCTGGCTGATGGACGTCCAGTTTCTAACGAGCATCGCCCCGATCGTTCGAGACGCTGAGGATTCTCGGTCCTTCTATGCGGATGCCTTGGGCCTGCGCTTCGAGGGCCAAGACGGCGACTACGTGTTCACCCACGAGCTCGAAGGTACTAAACACTTCGGCCTCTGGCCTCTTTCTGAGGCGGCGAATGCCTGCTTCGGAACCACCGAATGGCCCGCCGATATCCCTGCCCCCCAGGCCAGCATCGAGTTCGAGGTCGCTGACGTGGCCGCTGCGGCAGCTGAGCTCACTGCCAAGGGCTATCGCCTCATCCACGGTTCCCGTACGGAGCCGTGGGGCCAGATCACCGCTCGGCTGCTGAGCCCGGAAGGCTTGCTCGTGGCCGTCTGCTACTCCCCGGCGTTTCAGGGCGCGTAGGAGAGCCCTTGTACCCAGGGGTGCTTCCTTGGGCTTGATCCGGTTCGACGGACAACCTGCTTGTGTTGATCATGCCGCCTGACGGTCGGCGTTGTGGTGGATGAGGTTCTCGTACTCGGCAGGGCTGCGGTAGCCGAGCGAGCTGTGGAGACGCCGGGTGTTGTACCAGCCCTCGATGTAGTCGAAGACGGCGGCGTGCAGCCCGGCCCGGGTGGGCCAGGCCCG
>JASHWO010000187.1 GCA_030044045.1 Acidimicrobiales bacterium | reverse complement strand
CTCGCCGGCGGGGACTGGTCGGGACGGTCGGGCATCTCGCGGTGCACCCTACCCCCGGCTAGCCGGGACCGCGCCCCGGTACCGCACCGGCATACAAGTCGAACCTTCTACTTGACAGTTAGAGAATATATATCTGAAGTAGAGAGTGAGATATGCTCCGACCAGGACCCAGGGGGTGACTCGCCACCCGGTAACCTGCGAACCGTGACCCCCGTGGTGGCCCTGACCATCGCCGGCTCGGACTCCGGCGGCGGCGCCGGCATCCAGGCCGACCTGAAGACCTTCGCCGCCCACGGCGTCTACGGGACCTGTGCCCTCACGGCGGTGACCGCCCAGCACACGGCGGCCGTGCTGGGGGTGGAGATGGTCGACCCGGGGTTCGTGGTGTCCCAGGTGGCGGCGGTGCTGGCCGACCTGCCACCGGCGGCGGTCAAGACCGGCATGTTGGCCACCCCGGCCACGGTGGCGGCGGTGGCCGGGGTGGCCGAGCGGGGCGCCCTCCCCCACCTGGTGGTCGACCCGGTGCTGGTTTCCACCAGCGGCCACTCGCTCATGGACGAGGGGGGCGTGGCCGCCTACCGGGAGCTCCTGCTGCCGTACGCCGCGGTGGTCACCCCGAACCTGCGGGAGGCGGCCCTGCTGGCTGGTTGCGAGCTGGGCGACCTCCGGACCATCGACGGCATGGCTGCCGTGGCCCGGGAGCTGCAGGCCCTGGGCCCGGGGATGGTGGTGGTCAAAGGCGGCCACGCCGCGCCGGCCGGGCCCGGGGACGGCGGCGACCCGGTGGGTGGGTGCCCCGACGTGGTGGCTGGGCCCGACGGGTGGCGGGTGCTGCCGGCGCCCCGGGTGGCCACCGGCAACGACCACGGCACCGGTTGCTCCCTCTCGGCCGCCATCGCCGCCCGGCTGGCCCTGGGCCAGCCGGTGGGCGAGGCCGTCGCCGGGGCCAAGGCCTACGTCCACCGGGCCCTGGCCGGCGCCGCCGGCTGGCGGCTGGGGTCCGGGCACGGCCCGATCGACCACTTCGGCTGGTCCTCGGGCACGCCGGCGCCGGCCATCGCCGGGGTCCAGAGGCCCAGCGGATAGGCCGGGTGGACCGAGGAGCCGTCCGATCGGACGAGCAGCGCAAGGTGGAGAGGAGAGGCCACGCCGGCGCTGGCGACTCCCGCGGTGGCGGTCCGCCGGGCCTCGGTAGGCTGGTCGTCCCATGGGGCGAGACGAGGTGGACACCGTTCGGGCCGCTCCCGAGGCGGGCGATCCCCCGCTGCCTCCGGTCCGCCGGACCCCCAGCATGCGGCCGGCCCTGGTGGTGGTGGGCATCGCCGCCGGCATCCTGGTCCTGTTCGGCGCCCTGGCCGTCGCCTCGGGCCACGGCACACCGCCGCCGTCCCGCACCGGCCCGGCCCGGGTGCACGGCACCACGCTCCGGGCGGTGGCCGCCACCCGGGCGCTGGCCCCCATCGAGCACCCGGGCACACCGCCCGACGACGTGCTGGACGCCCTGGTGCTGCCCGAGGGGGCCGTGGCCCGGGGCCACCAGGACAACAACACAGGCACCACACAGTACGACGAGCAGATGACGTTCTCCCTGGCCCGGGCCGAGGCCACAGTGGTGGACTTCTACAAGGTGGAGCTGAAGGCCAAGGGTTGGAGCGTGTTCGACGTGGGCACGGTGAACGGCCAGCCGGGGGCGGTCGAGGTGCTGGCCCAGAAGGGATCGAGCGACGGCTGGTACTGGGAGGCCGGCGCCGTGGTGTCGCCCACCACCTTCACCCGGTCCGGCCCCCACGCCGGTGCCGAGTCGACCCGCTTCACCCTCCGGCTGTTCCAGGAGTCGGACGACGACTGACGAGGCCCGCCGCGCCGACCGGCACGGCGTCCCGGGCGGTGGATCCCATGCCCATCGGCTCGCCGGTGAGGACCGGCCCCGGCTCCTGGCGCTCGGCGGTGCGGAGCATCACCGACCACACGAAGAAGTCCACCGGGTACAGCAGGTAGCCCACCCGGGTGGCCGGGGCGAAGCAGATGGCCACCAGCATCACCCACCCGCCCAGCGCGGTGACCGCCGAGGCGGTGGCCGGTGGGCGGCGCAGGAGGTACCGCACCAGCACCACCGCGCCCACGGCGACCACGATGACCGGAAGCACGTGGCGGAGGGCGGGGAAGGCAGCCACCAGGACGTGGCCGGGCAGGGCGCTGGCCGCTGGTGACGGCACCCCGGCCAGGCCCAGCGGGAACAGGATCACGTTCGCCACGAAGGCTTGTTCGTTGTGGAGGGCGAAGGGCAGGACCACCGGGCCGGCCACTACCAGCATGCCCAGGGCCATCCGGCCCGGCACCCGGCGACCCTGCTGGTCCCGGGCGGCGAACAGGGCCAGGGCGGCCAGCGGCCAGGCGGTGAACTTCATCGACGACACCGCGCCCAGCACCAGCCCGCTCAGGAACGGGCGGCGGCGTTGGGCGAGCACCATGGCCAGCAGGAGGAAGGCCACGATGGGCATGTCGTCGCCCCCCGTGGCCAGGGGCAGCGCGGCGGTGGGTAGCACGGTCAGGAATTGCAGGGTGCGGACCCGGGGCTCGGCGGGGCCCCGGCACAGCAGCAGGGCCACCCCCACCACCACCAGGGTGAACAGGCTGAAGAAGATGCGGGCGTCGGTCAGGCGCATCGGGGCGTGGGTGCTGCCCGGCAGGCCGAACACGGCCATCAGCGGCAGGTACGGGAAGAACGACTCGAAGGTCGGCTCGCCCGGCACGGCCGAGACCACCCGCCCGTGGCGCACCATGGCGTGGTAGGGCTCCTCGCCCCGGGCCAGCCGGTCGGCCGCCTGCTGGATGACCACCACCTCGGGCTGGACGTGCTGGGTGCTGGTGGCGCTGCCGTCGCTGCGCAGGGCCACCTCGGTGGCCAGCGGCAGCACCGTGGCCCCCACCAGCACCAAGAGGAAGAGCCAGGTGCGGGCGCTGGGCCGTCGC
>JASHWO010000186.1 GCA_030044045.1 Acidimicrobiales bacterium | reverse complement strand
CCCGGGTCCGCGCGACCCCGGCCCGCTGCAGGACCGCCGCGCTCACCCCGGCCGTCCGCCAGGTGCCGTAGCTGATCCCCTTGCGCTCGCCATAGGCGCGGGCCACCTTCACGAACTGCTTCTCCAGGTCGCTCAGGTCCTGCACGTCGCCGGCCCGGCCCAGCTCCTCCTGGAGATCCTTGCGCTCCTGGATGAGGTGGAGGCGGGACAGCGGCTCGGCCACTTCGAGCTGCGCGTCGATCTCGGTCAGCTTCTTCTCGATGGAGCCCGTGGTACGCCGCCGGCCACGCTTCGGCCGGGACGACTCCAGCGCCTCGAGATACCGCCGAACCGCAAGACCTTCTTCCCGACCCTTGGCCAAGGCCGCCTTGTGCTCGGTGCTCATTGAGCGGTGCTGCACTCTGCTCTTCGTGTTTGCCATGCCTCCATTCTTGCCGATTCACACGGCTAAAGCAAAGCATCAGGGGAAGAATCCGAGATTTTCTCCGTTGCCCAGGAAGGACGCAACGAGAAATTGCATCCGATCGTGTCGTGACGCCCTCGACCGGCGGCGTGCGGGTCATATCAGCCTGCGCTATCACCGCGTTCCCCACCGGCCGGAGCCGGCCCGTGACGCGGCGGTCCTGGCTACCGTCGTCGTGGTGCCGCGCCGGACGTGGGCTCCGGCCCCGGCAGCCGGACGAGAAGGGTCGGTCGGCCCGGGCCCGGAGCCGGCAAGAAGCGGACCGGACAGCCGGTCTCCGCGTCGATGTCGTCGGCGGAACGCGCCGGATCCGAGCGAGTGACCCGGCCACCCGGCCCGTGATATCGCCGGTCGGCGAGCACCTCACCACCGCGACCGGAGGCGACGAGGTACACCACCGCCGGCCCGCCGGCTTTGTGCGGAGTGGCCCGAAGGGAACCCGCACGGTCCCGGAAATGGTCGGCGACCACTCCGCCGGTGACCGCTCGTCACGGCTGTTCCGGCCGGGCGGCCGCTACGGTGTCGGCATGTCCCACGGGGTGCCCGGCACCGGCGAGCCGCTCCACCGCGCCCTCGGCCTGACCGACGACGAGCTGGCCGCCATCGAGGCCGTGCTCGGGCGGGAGCCGAACCACCTGGAGCTGGCCCTGTACGGGGTGATGTGGAGCGAGCACTGCTCCTACAAGTCGTCCCGGCTGCACCTCCGCCGCCTGCCCACCGAGGGCGAGCGGGTGCTGGTGGGCCCGGGGGAGAACGCCGGGGTGATCGACGCCGGGGACGGCATCGCCGTGGCCCTCCGCATCGAGAGCCACAACCACCCTTCGGCCATCGAGCCCTACCAGGGGGCGGCCACCGGGGTGGGGGGGATCCTCCGGGACATCTTCACCATGGGGGCGCGCCCGCTGGCCGTGATGGACCCGCTGTTCTTCGGGCCGCTGGACCAGCCCCGCCAGCGCTGGCTGCTGGAGGGGGTGGTGTCGGGCATTTCCGGCTACGGGAACTCGGTGGGGGTGCCCACGGTGGGCGGGGAGCTGACCTTCGACCCCTGCTACGCCCAGAACCCGCTGGTGAACGTGCTGTGCCTGGGGGCGCTGCCGGTGGACCGGCTGGTGCTGGGCCGGGCCTCGGGGCCGGGCAACCTGGCCGTCCTGCTGGGGGCCACCACCGGCCGGGACGGCATCGGCGGGGTGAGCGTGCTGGCCTCGGCCGGCTTCTCCGGCGACGGGGACGGCCGGGGGGGCGCCCCGGTGGACGACGCCAAGCGTCCCAGCGTGCAGGTGGGCGACCCCTTCGAGGAGAAGCGGCTGATCGAGGCCTGCCTGTCCCTGCTCGACCAGGGGCTGGTGGTGGGCATCCAGGACCTGGGCGGGGCCGGCCTGGCCTGCGCCACCAGCGAGACGGCGGCCCGGGGCGGGGTGGGCATGGACGTCGACGTGGCCGCCGTCCCCCGCCGGGAGGGGGGCATGGTCCCCTGGGAGGTGATGACCAGCGAGAGCCAGGAGCGGATGCTGGCCATCGTGGCGCCGGCGCACTGGCCGGCCGTCGCCGACGTGTGCCGCCGCTGGGAGGTCCGGGCCACCGTGGTCGGCCGGGTCACCGAGCCCGTGGCCAGTGCCGGGGGGGCGCCACCGGTCGGCTGGCTGCGCATCCGCGACGGCCTGGACGGCCCGGTGCTGGCCGACGTGCCCGCCGCCTCCCTGGCCGACGACGCGCCGCTCTACGACCGCCCGCGGCTGGCACCACCTGATATGGAGGCCCGCCGAGCCGACGACCCGACCGTCGGCGCGGCGGCTCACGACTGCGGCGCGGATCTCCTGGCGCTGTTGGCCGACCCGGCCTGGGTCTACCGCCAGTACGACCACCAGCTCTTCCTGAACACGGTGGAGGGGCCGGGGGGCGACGCCGCCCTCCTCCGCCTGGCCGGGCCCGGCCTCCCGCCGAGCGAGCGGGGCCTGGCCGTCACCACCGACGCCGCCCCCCGCTGGTGCGCCCTCGACCCGCGGGCCGGGACGGCGCTGGTGCTGGCCGAGAGCGTGGCCAACCTGGCCTGCGTGGGGGCCCGGGCGGTAGCCGTGGTCAACTGCCTGAACTTCGGCAACCCCGAGCACCCCGAGGTGATGTGGCAGCTCTCGGAGGCGGTGGACGGCCTGGCCGATGCCTGCCGGGCGCTGGGGCTGCCGGTGATCGGGGGCAACGTCAGCCTCTACAACGAGAGCGCCGGCCGGGACATCGACCCCACCGTGGTGCTGGGGGTGCTGGGCTTGGTCGACGTGCTGCGTTGCCGGCCGCCCGGCGTGGGATGGGAGGACGGCGCCACGGTGGTGCTCCTGGGCGCCCGGGCCGCCAGCTCCGGGCCGGCCCACCCGCTGGGCGGGAGCCGGTGGGCGGTGGAGCGGCGGGACCGGCGGGGCGGGGTACTGCCCCTGCTCGACCTCGACGCCCACCGCCGGCTGGTGGACCTGGTGGCCGGCCTGGTGGCCGAGACGGTGGACGGCGGCGACGGGCTGCTCTGTGGGGTGCACGACGTGTCGGGCGGCGGGCTGGGGGTGGCCCTGGCCGAGATGGCCGCCGCCGCCGGGGTTGGCCTGGTGGCCGACGGCGCCCAGCCCCCGGCCGGGAGCGGCAGCCCGGTGGGGCACGCCGAGCTCTTTACCGAGCTGCCTTCACGGATGGTGGTGGCCACCGCCCGGGCCGGCGAGCTGGCCGAGCGGGTGGCCCGGGCCGGGGTGCCGGCCGCGGTGCTGGGCCGGGCCGGGGGCGACCGCCTGCGCCTGTGGGACCTGGCCGACCTGGCACTGGACGAGGTGCGGTCGGCCTGGACCGGCGCCCTGCCGGCTGCCCTGGGCGAGCTGGCCGACTGCTAGGTCGGTGACCAGGCACGCCGTCGACTTGGTAGGGAAAGTGTCGTCGAAACGGTAGTATTAGGTCCGTCTGAATGGTAGCGTTCCTTCTGTGGTCCCCCGGGAGTACGTCCGCCGCGTGGTCGACGCGGCGCTCGACGAGCTCCTGCCGGTCCTGCCTGCGCTCTCCCTCGAAGGGGCCAAGGGCGTCGGCAAGACGGCCACCGCGCGTCGTCGAGCAGCCACCGTCCACGCCCTCGACCGCCCAGGAGCGCTCGAGGTCGCCCTGGCCGACCCGTACCGGATCGTCGCCGGCCCACCACCGGTGCTCATCGACGAATGGCAACGGCTTCCCCAGTCCTGGGACCTGGTACGTCGAGCGGTCGATGACGACCCCATCCCATCCCGGTTCCTTCTCACCGGCTCGGCGACGCCCCGCGATCCGGGCATTCACTCGGGGGCGGGCCGCATCGTACGGGTCCGGATGCGCCCGCTCACCCTGGTGGAACGCACCGGGGTCGCACCGAGCGTGAGCCTCGCCGCGCTGCTGAGCGGTCGACGGGATCCGATCGCCGGCAGCACCCAGGTCTCCCTGGCCGACTACGCACGAGAGATCTGCGCGTCCGGGCTGCCGGGCCTGCGCGGCCTCCCCGAACGAGCGGTACGCGCCCAGCTCGACGGCTACCTGGACCAGATCATCGACCGCGACGTGCCTGAGATGCAGCACACCGTTCGCAGTCCCGACACCCTGCGCCGCTGGCTGGGGGCCTACGCTGCCGCGACCGCGATGACCGCCTCCTATGACGCCGTACGCGACGCGGCCACGCCCGGTGAAGCCGACAAGCCCGCCAAGACGACCACTCAGATCTACCGTGGCATCCTCCAGCGGCTGTGGATCCTCGACCCCGTCCCTGCGTGGTTGCCTACCCGGAACCATCTCCGCCGCCTCGGATCGGCGCCCAAGCACCATCTCGTCGACCCCGCGTTGGCCGCCCGACTTCTCGGAGCAGATCTCGGCGCGCTCTTGGAGGGTCGACCGGCAGGGCCCGTCGTCACTCGGGATACGACGTTGCTCGGGCAACTGTTCGAGTCCCTCGTCACCCTCGACGTCCGGGTCTACGCCCAAGGCGCCGAGGCCCAGGTCCGCCACTTGCGGACCCACGCCGGCGAGCACGAGGTCGACCTCATCGTCGAGCGAGGTGACCATCGCGTGCTCGCCGTCGAGGTGAAGCTCGCCCACACCGTGGGCGAGCGAGAGGTCCGCCATCTGCACTGGCTTGCTGATCGGCTCGGCGATGATCTGCTCGACGCGGTCATCGTCACCACCGGCACCGACGCCTACCGCCGGCCCGATGGCATCGCCGTCGTACCCGCCGCCCTGCTCGGGCCCTGACCTCCGTGCTCCGCTTCCTCCGGAGCCTGGGGTTAGAGTGCCGAGGCGGGCTGACGGCTCAGCGGTCGAGCGATCGGCGGAGGGTGGCCGCCTCGTCCGGGGCGAGCGTCCGGACGAACCGGCCGAGGGCGGCGCCCGGGTCGCCGCTGGCCTCCAGCGCCTCGCGCATGGCCGCCGCCGCCCGGGCGGCCTGGGTGTCGATGGCGGCGAAGCGAGCCGTGCGCCCCTCGATGTGCCGGCGCACCGCGCCTTTGCGGGAGAGGCGGTTCAGGACGGTGACCACGGTGGTGTGGGCGTAGGCGGGGAGGGCCGCGGCCACGTCCCGCCCGGTGACCTCCCGGCCGTAGGAGGCCCAGAGCACGTCCATCACCTGGCGCTCCAGCTCGCCGAGCTTGCTCCCGCCGCCACACTTGCAGGTGTCACCGCAGAGGCAGGGCGAGCAGGAGCACTTCGGGTTGGTGCAGGCGACCGGCATGGCAGTCCCATCATCCCGCGCCGGCCGGGCCCGGTCGAGCAGCGGTGGTTGCCGGTGGGGGGACCGCCAGGTTGCAGCGGCCGGAACTCAGACCAGTTGCACTGGACGACCAGCCTCGCCGATGTGGACCTTACGTAGGCCGGCGACCAGGGGCCGAGCGTCCATCGTCGCGTCGGGTACTGCGACGCGCGCTGGTCAAGTTCGTCCTGAGCCCCTCGTACCAAACCGACGGCACCCATCCATCCGGGTCTGGCGGGCTCGCAGCGCGGCCGCTCGGTCTATGAGGTCCTCAAGGCTTTGAGATGGATGTTCACCCTGGTCACCTTCGTTTGCTGCGACGCGAAGGGCCTCGACCAACCAGGAGAGACACAGGGTATCCTGTCTGCATGAATCGTGGGGGATCCGAGGTACCGGGCCAGGCCCGCCAGGAGCCGGATGCCACGAAGCCTGCTACAGGATGGTTCCGTCGTAAGTTCAAGCGACTCGGGGGATTCTGCCTCCGTATCAGAGAGCGGATAGGTCGGTGGACCGATGCTTTGTTGGCCCTAATTGCGGCCAGCGCCCTAGCTATCGGGTCTATATATCCTTATCGTGGCGTCATCATCGCTGTCATCGGCGTTACTTTTGTCATCGTGATCGTAGTCGCGTCAGCAATGCTCACGGTTCAGGCCGATCAAAACAGGGAAAAAATCGCCAAATTGAAAACCGATCTCCGAACCGTACGATCTCAGGCAGAAGATGCCGAAGCACGACTTCGGGGGGTCGAGTCTGGCAGAGGCATCGATGGGCGGATTGCAGAGCAATTACATCGAGTACATCATCACCTTCGCTTCTGCAGTTGGTCTCTCACTGAGGGCGGGGGGGAAGACTTCGGCGAGCGTATAAAGTGGGTTGTCAACCATATCGCTCAATTGTTCACGGAGATGATCGACGAGCCGTGTCGTGCCTGCATCAAGGAGATTGTTCCATCGAAGGCGCTCGGAACGTCAGGAACGTCAGGCAGTACCGTCCCCATCGACACAGTCGTGTACCGAACCCTTCAAAGGACAGAGAAAGTCCATCCACCAAAGACCGATCGAGAGCCGAAGCCACTCGTAAAGAGCTACTGCTTTCGTGAACTCTGGCTCCACTCCTCGACTACTAAGTGGATTCTCGTCAAGGACATCGAGCGGGAGTACGAGGAAAATCATGACTTCTGCATTACGAGCTGACCACAGGGTACACCTACTGCTCTATACAACTCGACGATCGTGTGGCCGATTCAGATTGATCTTCGTCAGATAGACGCGCAAGACGCACCTGTTGATCAACCGATCATCTTTGGTTTCCTTGCCGTGGACTCCCTCGCGAAAGAGTTCAACGAGGATCACGCATGGATCGGGGCGGGAATCGCCGATGCCTGCTTTGCCACCCTAGCCAGTAGGCACCAACGACGGGCTACCGAAGTGGCCACGCGGACGGAGGAAAGTCAGCTGACAGGCTCCTCGGCGTCGGTTGGCCCGGTTGAACGGTCGCTGCTCTCGCGTTTCGTTGCTTGGACCAAGTCGTAGAGTGACGAGTCGGCCGTCGGGACGCGCTTCTCGACGATCGTGCCGTCGGTCCTGACGCCTCGCACCAGCACGGTCTTGAGTTCAGGGACGCTCACTGCTGTCATTTCCTCTACCTCCAAGATCACGCGAAGTGTTGCACGCACCGCTGGCACCGCCGCGGATCCCCATCCAAGGGGGACCTGCCGGTGGGGTGTGCCCAAGGCCGGAACTATAGCCATCATCGAGATCCAGTCAACCGGCACCGCTCCTCGTGTGAATAGCTCACAGGAGACCGGCGGCCGGCGCGTCGTCGATCGTCTCCACCACGGCAGCGGGGGATCAGAGCATGAGGACGAGCATGTAGGCCATGGCCAGGCACATGGCGACGTGGCAGGCGACCTCGAGCGGGGACGCCAGCCAGGGGCACGCCACCGGGTCGGCCGGCGCCGCGCCCACGCATCCTGCCGGGCCGTCGCTTCCGGTCGCGCCCACACCCAGGGCGCTGCCTGCCGCCCCGGTGGCGGCCAGCGCTGCCGGCCGTCGGGGTGCCGCCCGCTCGACCCCGTCGAGCTGCCGTACCGCCGATGCCAGCAGCATGGTCATGAACAGCAAGGTCAGTCCAGGGTCCCCGGCACCGGCCGGCGAGCCGGACATACCGCCGACGCCCGGACGCGGTACCACAGCCACCGGCATGCCGAGCCAGTACGTGTAGAGCATGGTGCAGGCCATCACCGCGTGGACGAGGTAGTGACGGGCGTGGCTCCTACTCCGGCCGGCCCGTGCGGCCATGCCGCGGCGGGCCGTGGTGCGGCCGGTCGTCGCCTGCACGGCCTGGGCCAGGAACCACGTGGCCATGACGGCGAACACCAGCTCCCACAGGCCGACCGGCAGCACGTTCCAGCGGGGGACGAGCATCCCGACCATGGCGAAGGCCATCAGGACATGGCCGGTGGTGATGTCCGGATGGCGGCGCCCGCGGCCGGCCGGGGGGACGGCTGCCAGGCGGGTGAGCGAGAAGGCGCCGACCGCCGTCATCAGCGCGGCGAAGCCGTAGCCGAGCCAGGCCGGGTCGGCCACGGTCAGGCCATCTCCAGGGGCGCGGCGACCACGGCGCACGGCGTGGTGGCGGTGATCGGGGTCGGCCGGACGGGCCAGTAGGCGAGGGCCAGCAGCACCAGTAGGGGGCCCGAGTTGGGGTCGGTGGCCCCGCCGGCCAGGATGGTGCCGAAGTTCTCGGTGACCACCCAGATGGCCAGCGAGACGGTGATGGCCGCCGCCAGTGCCGTTCGGGTCGCCCACGCCGGGAAGTACACGCTGGCTGCGATGGCCAGGCACGCGGCGGCGAGCGCCACGGCCACCACCAGGCCGGCGCCGCCGAGTGCCGAGGCGGCGTGGCGGTCGATGGCGCTGAGCCATCCGGGCTGGCCTGAGCCGACGGTGATGATCACGCCGCGCACGCCCGACGGTGCCCGACCCGACCCGAGCAGGCACAGCAGTGCCAGCAGCGTCCAGGTTGCCGCCCAGACCGCCCGGGCGGCCCGGGCTCCGACGGCGCCGGCGGCGGCGAAGGGGCTGGACCGGTCCGCCAGCGTGGGCCAGAGCACGATGGCCAGCAACGCGTAGAAGAGGACGGCCCCGGGGCCGCCGGCCATCGGGGTGCCGGCGCCGTGCAACACGCCCCCCAGCCCCTCCCCGAACCACCACACGGCGAGGGACCAGGTCACCGAGACGGCCAGCGCCGGCTTCACCGCCGGGCGCCAGGCGATGCCCAGGCCGATCAGGATCTGGACGAGGGCGAAGGCGGCGCCGGCCACCGCCGCGTGGTGGGCGACCACCCCGGCGAACCAGGTGATGCTGGAGGCCACCGGGCGCGGGTTGCCGGCAGCCGCGCCGGCCAGCATGCCGCTCAGCCCGCGCCGGCCGGGTACGAACATGCAGGCCTGGAGTTGAAGGATCCCGTCGAGCAGCCAGGTCAGCCCGAGGGTGAGCTGCAGGCACCGCCGCCAGCCCGGTGGCCCCGCCCCCGCCGGCCCACCGGCTCCCGCTGGCGCGCCGGTGACGGCTGGGAGGCCGGAGCCCGGGAGGGTCGGGGCCGGGCTGATCGCCGGGCTGATCGCCGGGGCGACAGCCGGGAGGGCAACGACCGCGGGCGGGATGGCCGAGTCGTCGACGTGGTACAAGGTGCCCTCCCGCTGCCCGCTGCCGGACCCGCCGGGTCGGAGCCCGATGCGGCCGTCGCGCTGTTCAACTACTTGGTGTAGTACTACATACCGTCATCCGTTGAGTCAAGCGGCGGCCCGGGACGGGCACCGGTGGCCGGTGCCGGGGGAGGGTCGTCGCAGCCCGGTGCGGCCCGGTCAGATCCCGGGCGCGGGGTCGACCGGGGTGGCCGTGTAGCCGGCGGCCACCACGGCGTCGCAGAGGTCGGCCACGGCGAACAGCGCCGGGTCGTAGGCCACGGTGGCCCGGCCGGACTCGAGGTCGACGTCGGCCCGGGCCACGCCGAGGTCCTCGACCAGGGTCTCCTCGACCAGCGCGGCGCAGGATCCGCAGTGCATGCCCTCGATGGCCAGCACCGCCACCGTGCCGTCCGGCCCGCCCGGGGCCCCACTGCGGCCTTCCCGGATGGCCGGCTCCTCCGAGGCGAGGGGCCCCTGCCCCTCGCCGGCCGCGTCAGCGCCCACGTCGCCCTCCTTCGGTCGCCCGGGCTGCCAGCTCGGCCACCACGTCGTCGGGCACCCGCAGGTCACCCTGGCCGGTCCCCACCGACAGGTCCGGCTTGACCGTGCCGTGGTAGTCGGACCCGCTGGTGGCCACCAGCCCGTGCCGCCGGGCCAGGTCGCAAAGGCCGGCCCGCTCGTTCGGCGTGTAGCGCCCGTAGACGGCTTCGATGCCGGCGAACCCGGCCTCGGCCAGCTCGGCCACGGCCGCCGATAGCTCCCCGGGACCCAGCCCCAGGGTAAGGGGGTGGGCCAGCACCGCCACCCCGCCCGACGCCCGGGCCAGCCGCGCCACCTCGGCCGGGGCCACCCGGGCCTTCGGCACGTGGGCCGGGCGGCCGCTGGCCAGCCAGCGGTCGAAGGCGTCGGGGATGGACTCGGCGGCGCCGTGACGGACCAGCACCGCCGCCACGTGCGGCCGCCCGGCGCTCTCCTCGCCCGCCGCCTCGGCCACCACCTCCTCGTAGGTGACGGGGACGCCCAGCGACACCAGCTTCTCCACCAGCACCCGGTTCCGGGCCACCCGGTCCCGCTGCAGGTGGGCCAGCTCGTCCTGGAGTGGCCCGTCGCCGGGCTCCACGAAGTAGACGAGCACGTGGGCGCTGCCCCCCCGGAAGGCGCAGGAGACCTCACAGCCGGGGACCAGGGCCACGCCCAGCTCGGCGGCCCGGGCCCGGGCAGCGGCCACCCCGGCCAGGGTGTCGTGGTCGGTGAGGGCCAGGGCGGTGCACCCGGCCCCGACGGCCAACTCGGGGAGGTGGCTCGGTGGGTCGGTGCCGTCCGAGCAGGTGGAGTGGGTGTGCAGGTCGATCACGCAGCCCGCACCCTAGCGGTGTGCCGACCGGGCAAACGGTGTGGGAGACTGGAGCGGAAGCGACCGACGACCTGCGGGGCGGCGCGCGCCACGGGCGCCGGGACCGGAGGCACGAGGGCAGTGGGGCAGAGGGCCAGACGGTGAAGGAAGCCTGCGGGGTCTTCGGCGTGTACGCGCCCGGGCGTGGCGTGGCCCACCTCACGTTCGACGGCGTCTACGCCCTGCAGCACCGTGGCCAGGAGTCCGCCGGCATGGCGGTCAGCGACGGCGAGACCATCACCGTGGTGAAGGACATGGGCCTGGTGACCACGGTCTTCGACGAGCGGACGCTCTCGGGGCTCCCCGGCCATCTGGCCATCGGCCACACCCGCTACTCGACCCACGGGTCGTCGGACTGGATGGCCGCCCAGCCCGTCTACCGCCCGGTGGGGCGGGCCGGCTTCGCCCTGGGGCACAATGGGAACCTCACCAACACGGCTGAGCTGGCCCGGCGGGCGGGGATGCTGCCCGGCGTGGCGGTCACCGACAGCGACGTGATGGCCGAGCTCCTGGCCCAGGCCTACAGCAGCACCGGCGACACCGATCCCGACGCCCTGCTGGACGCCTTGCGGCGGGTGCTGCCCGACGTCCAGGGCGCCTTCTCGCTGGTGCTGCTGGACGCCGGCCGCCTCTACGGGGTGCGCGACCCCCAGGGGTTCCGTCCCCTGTGCCTGGGCCGGCTGGGTCCCGAGGACCGGCCGGAGGGCTGGGTGCTGGCCTCGGAGTCGCCGGCCCTCGACGTGATCGGCGCCACCTTCGTGCGGGAGCTGGCCCCCGGCGAGGCGGTGACCGTCGACGGCGACGGGGTGCGGTCGGAGCAGCTGTTCCCGGCCGGGCGGGTCGAGCCCCACCTGTGCATCTTCGAGTTCGTCTACTTCGCCCGGCCCGACGCCCGGCTCTACGGCCGGGAGGTCCACGGCACCCGGCGGCGCATGGGCGAGCTACTGGCCGAGCAGGCCCCGGTGGCCGCCGACCTGGTGATGGGCGTGCCCGACTCGGGCGTCCCCGCCGCCGAGGGCTACGCCCGGCGCAGCGGCATCCCCTACGGCCAGGGGCTGGTGAAGAACCGGTACATCGCCCGCACCTTCATCGCCCCGGACCAGCAGGCCCGCATGGACACGGTGCGGCGGAAGCTGAACCCGTTGCGCGACAACATCGCCGGCAAGCGGCTGGTGGTGGTGGACGACTCGATCGTGCGGGGCACCACCACCCGGGCCATCGTGGGCATGCTGCGCGACGCCGGCGCCGCCGGGGTGCACCTACGGATCTCCTCGCCGCCCTTCCGCTGGCCCTGCTTCTACGGCATCGACACCCCCCGGCAGGACGAGCTGCTGGCCGCCCACCTGACGATGGAGGAGATCGCCCGCCACCTGGGCGCCGACTCGGTGGCCTACATCAGCCTGGAGAGCCTGCGGGCGGCCATCGACGTCCCCGGGGGCGGCTTCTGCGACGCCTGCCTGACCGGCCACTACCCGGTGCCGGTGCCCGTCGAGCTCGGCCGCCACGACGGCCCCGACGAGGCGAGCGGGGGCCGCCTCGACGACGTGCTCCAGGGCGCGCTGCCCGGGGTCTGAACCCATGGCCTGCACCCCGACCCCCCGCCGCGGCCGGGGGGTCACCTATGCCGGGGCCGGGGTGAGCCTGGACGCCGCCGAATCGGTGGTGCAACGACTGGGGCGAGTGGCGGCGGCCACCGCGCGCGACGGGGTGGTCTCGGCGATCGGGGGCTTCGGCGGTCTGTTCGCGCTCGACACCGCCCGGTACCGTCACTCGGTCCTGGTGTCGACGACCGACGGCGTGGGCACCAAGCTGCTGGTGGCCAAGGCGCTCGGCCGC
>JASHWO010000185.1 GCA_030044045.1 Acidimicrobiales bacterium | reverse complement strand
TGACGACCGGCTCACCGGCCTCCATCACGCTGACCACGGAGTTCGTGGTGCCCAGATCGATTCCTACGGCCTTCGGCATGTCCGCTCCTGCCTCTCGGTTGCCCTATCGGTCTTTCGTTGAGGAGCAGTATAGCAAATCTGAGTGTTCTAGAGGCAAGTTTCCTGTGTGACAGGTACGACGGACGCGGCTGGGCCGGCGGGGGCGGCGGGGGCGGTCGCCAGGGAGTGCGGCGGGGCGTTGGTACGCTGCGGAGGTGCCGGACCTCGTGCTCCTCCGCCACGGCGAGTCCACCTGGAACGCGGAGAACCTGTTCACCGGCTGGCACGACGTCGACCTCTCCCCGGCCGGGGAGCGGGAGGCGGTGGCTGCCGGGGAGTTGCTGGCCGCCGGGGCCGGGGGTGGCGCCGGGGTCGACGGCAGGGGCGGGGGTGGCCTGGACCTCCGGGTGGTGCACACCTCGGTGCTGACCCGGGCCATCCGCACCGCCAACCTGGCCCTGGACGCCGCCGGCCGGAGCTGGCTCCCGGTGCGGCGCCACTGGCGCCTGAACGAGCGCCACTACGGGGCCCTCCAGGGGAAGAACAAGAAGGAGACGGCCGACGAGTTCGGGCTGGACCAGGTCACGGTCTGGCGTCGGAGCTACGACGTGCCGCCGCCACCCCTCCCCCCTGGCGACGGACGGCGACCGGGCGGCGACCCTCGCTACCGGGACGTGCCGCCCTCGGCGCTGCCCCTCTCCGAGTGCCTGGCCGACGTGGTCCGCCGGGTGGTGCCCTACTGGGAGGACGCCATCGTCCCCGACCTGCAGGCCGCCGGGGCCCGGGGCGGCGCCGTGCTGGTGGTAGCCCACGGCAACAGCATCCGGGCCCTGCGCAAGCACATCGACGACATCGCCGATGCCGACATCCCGGGCCTGGAGATCCCGACGGGCATCCCCTACCGCTACCGCCTGGACGACGACCTCACCGTGCAGGCCGCCGGCTACCTCGGCGACCCCGAGGCGGCCAAGACCGCCGCCGAAGCCGTCGCCCGCCAGGCCGGCTGACCGGCGACTGTCGTTCAAGGGCGACTGGCTAATCCGCCCGTTACCGCCGTCCGGTCGAGACAGGCGACCCGCCAGTGACGTTTCCGCGGAAACCCATCCGGCCGCGGCCGAAGGCTGGGCCAGCGCAGCAGCCAACATCCGCCGCGCCGCGGCCCCCGTCCCCCTCCCTGGCTCCCCCCACCAGCCGAAACGGTCACATCCGGGTCGTAGGCTCGAACGCATGTTCGATGATGCCGACACCCCTCACCCGACCACCGCCCACCCGACCCACGACCGGCCCGGCGCCGGCGCTCCGGGCGCCCCACTCGCCCCCTCCCCCGACCCCGCCGCCCTCGGCACCCTCTCGAACGAGGCCCTCCAGGACGAGCTGTGCACCCATGCCGCCCACCTGAGCGTGGCCGAGTGCCAGATGGTGCTGCTGGTGGGCGAGCTCGACCGCCGGGGGATCTGGGCCGACGAGGGGCTGCGCTCGTGTGCCCACTGGCTGAACTGGCGCTGCGGGGTCTCCCTCGGGGCCGCCCGCGAGCAGGTGCGGGTAGGCAGAGCGCTGGCTGACCTGCCACTGGTGCGGGCCGCCTTCGGTACCGGGGAGATCTCCTACTCCAAGGTCCGGGCCATCACCCGGATCGCCAACCGCCGGCTCGAGGAGGGGCTGGTGGCCATGGCCCGGGAGGCCACGGCCTCGCAGTTGGAGCGCGTGGTGCGCGAGTACCGCCGGGCCGATCCCGACGAGGGGCCTCAGCACCTGGCCCGCCACGACCGCCGGTACGTGCGCAGCTTCACCGACGACGAGGGCATGGTGGTGCTCCGGGCCCGCTTCTCCCCCGAGGAGGGTGCCGTGGTGCTGGCCGCCATCGAGGCGGCCCGCCAGGCCATGGCCGGTGACCGGGTGGGCGACGAAGACGTTCCCGCGGAGACGCGTCCGGCCGCAGACGACGGCTCGGCCGGGGCGCCAGCCGACCACGACGGCCAGGGGGCCACCGGGGCCGGGCGCGCGACAGGGACGAAGGACGTTCCCGCGGGAACGCCTGCCGGCGAGGGGACCCCGCCCACCTGGGCTTACGGGCCGGACCCCGCCAACCCGGCCACGACCACCCTCGACGCCGGGGAACAGATGGCCGCCGAGCGGGCCGACGCCCTGGTGGCGGTCTGCGAGGCGGCTCTGGCCGGAGGCCTTCGCCCACCCGACGATGCCGGCCCGGCGGTCTCGGTGGTGGTCCACGTGGACGAGGCGGTGCTCGTTGACCCCACCGCCGAGGGCTGTGCCTACGTGGAAGAGGTGGGGGCCATCTCCTCGCACACCGTGCAGCGACTCTGTTGCGGGGCCGCTACCTCTACGCTGGGCTTTCGCCCTGACGGCTCGGTCGTCCCCGAGGGGAGGACCCGGCGGGTCCCCGGGTCGCTCCGCCGGGCGGTGAGAGCCCGGGACGGGGGGTGTCGATGGCCGGGGTGCACCCAGCGCCGCTACGTCGACGTCCACCACGTCACCTTCGTCTCGGCCGGGGGCCGCACCGCGCTCTCGAACCTCACCACCCTGTGCAAAGCCCACCACCGCCTGGTCCACGAGGGGGGGTTCTCCCTCACCATGGTCCCCTCGGGGCAGGTGACGGTGCGCACCCCCGACGGCGCAGTGGTCCCCCGGGTGGGCCGTCCCCCGGTGCCAGCCGGCCCCGACCTCTATGCCCGGCACGAGCAGGCCGGCCTCACCCTCGGGCCTTCGACCCTCACCTACGGCGGGGAACCCTTCGACCTGGGGCTCACCATCGACGCCCTGTGGTGCCAGTCGGGGAAGTTCCCGACGCAGCAGTTCGCACCGGGGCGGGCGCCGGCGTTGACCTGAGGGGCGGGGCGGGCGAGTTGGGTGACACGGCCCCGACTATCCTGGCGGAGCCCACCGACACCCCTGGCGCGGGGCGCGGCGCCCCCACCCGGGAACCGAGCGGCCGCCCGCCCTGCCCGCCCGCGCCACCGACCACCCGAGGGACCACGCGCATGGACACGGCAACCGACCGCACGCCGGCCGCCGCGGCGACCTTCCGCCGGGAGCTCGCCACCTGGCTGGCCGACAACCTGACCCCCGAGGTGGTGGCGGCCGGCCGGGGCGGGGCCGACGGGGAAGGCGACGGCGCCTGGGTCGTGCTCCGCGACTGGAACGGCCGCCTGGCCGACGCCGGCTGGGCGGCGGTGAGCTGGCCCGCCCGCTACGGCGGCCGCGACGCCGGGGTGGCCGAGCAGCTCGCCTGGCACGAGGAGATGGCCCGGGCCGGGGCGCCGGGGCCGGTCAACGTGATCGGCGTGTCGAACATCGCCCCGGCCATCATGGCCGTGGGGACCGAGGAGCAGCGCGAGCAGCATCTCCGGCCCATGTTGCGGGGCGACGAGATCTGGTGCCAGGGCATGTCCGAGCCCGACGCCGGGTCCGACCTGGCCTCGCTGCGCACCCGGGCGGTGGAGGACGGCGACCACTTCGTGGTCAACGGCCAGAAGACCTGGAACAGCCTGGGACGCCACGCCGACTGGTGCCAGCTCTACGTGCGCACCGACCCCGACGCGCCGAAGCACAAAGGCATCAGCTGCCTGCTGGTGGACATGCGTTCGCCGGGGATCGAGGTCCGGCCGTTGCGCACCATGGCCGGCGACCTCACCTTCTCCGAACTGTTCTTCGAGGACGTGCGGGTCCCCCGCAGCGCCCTCCTGGGGCCGCTGCACGGGGGCTGGCGGGTGGCCATGACCACCCTCAGCCACGAGCGGGCCGGCGTGGCCCGCATGCACCTGTCCCTGAGCGAGCGGTTCGACGAGCTGCTGGCCGACGCCGCCGGGCACCCGGCCCTGGCCGACCCGGTCTTCCGGGACCGGCTGGCCCGAGTCTACGCCCAGATCGCCTGCATGCGCTGGACCACCACCCGGGAGCTGCACGCCGTGGCCAGCGGCCGCCAGCCCTCCCCCAGCACGGGGAGCCTGGTCAAGCTGCTCTGGTCCCGCACCGACCAGCAGCTGGCCCAGCTGGCGGTGGACCTGCTCGGGCTCCGGGCCCTGTCCGGCCCGTGGGCCAAGCTGCTGGCCTCCTCCCCCCAGACCTCGATCGCCGGCGGGACCACCGAGATCAACCGGAACATCGTGGCCGAGCACGGCCTGGGCCTGCCCCGCTGAGCCGACCCTACGAGTACCGGGTGATGTAGCCCCGCTTGCGGAAGAGCGAGAGCATGGCCGCGGTGTAGGCGATGGCCACCACCAGCAGCCCCAGGGTGCACCCGGCGGCGACGCCCAACTGTCCCCAAGGCAAGCCGTGGTGGTCGAGGAGCGCCCGCCCGGCGGCGAAGGCGTGGGTGGTGGGCAGCACCAGGGCCACCGGCTGCAGCACCGCCGGCAGGGCCTTCACCGGGTAGAAGATGCCCGACAGCGGCATGATGATGAAGAGGATCCCCCAAGCCAGGGCCTCGGCCCCCGAGCCGAAGCGCAGCACGATGCCGATCACGAAGAGGGCGATCACCCAGCCCACGGCCAGCAGGACCGCCACCACCGGCAGGACGCCCCAACCGAGCGACGTGACGTCGAAGGCGTAGAAGCCGAAGGCGGTGAGCGCGGCCACCCCCACCCCCATCACCAGCTTCACCAGGCCGAACAGGTTGACCCCCAGGATGTACTCCAGCTCGGACATGGGGGTGACCATGAGGTTCAGCAGGTTCCGGGACCAGACCTCCTCCAGCATGCCGGTCGACAGGGCGATCTGGGACTGGTACACGACGTGCCAGAGCACGATCCCCGACAGCAGGTAGGCGAAGGCCACGGAGCCGTTGCCGGGACGGTGGGAGACGAAGACCCCCAACGAGCCGAAGAGGAGGACGTCCACCAGCGGCCACAGGGTGACGTCGAACAGCCGGTGGGGACTGCGTCGCAGCGCGTAGTAGTGCCGGCGGGCGATGGCCCGCACCCGCCGCCAGGACACCGACCCGGCACCAGCCCCGGCGCTCATGCCGGGCGCTGCCGCGAGGCCAGGTGGAGGAAGACGTCCTCCAGGTCCTGGTGGCCGAAGGCGGCCGTCACCTCCTCCGGGTGCCCGTCGGCCACTACCCGGCCGTGGGAGAGGAAGACCACCCGGTCGCTCAGGCGGACCACCTCGCCCATGTCGTGGCTGGTGATGAGCAGGGTGGTGCCCTCGGCCTCGGCCAGGTCGAGCAACCCCTGGCGGACCCGGGCGCCCACCTCGGGGTCGAGGGAGGCGGTGGGCTCGTCCAGCACCAGCAGGCGCGGCCGGTGCAGGGTGGCCTTCACGATGCCCACCAGGGTGCGCTGGCCGGAGGACAGCTCGGTGCTGAGGGTGCCGGACAGATGGGCGATGCCGAAGCGGTCCAGGGCCTCGGCGATGGCCCGGGCCGGCCGGGGCGTGCCGTACAGGTCGGCGTACATGCGCAGGAACTCGCACACCCGCATCCGCTCGGCCAGCGGCAGGTACCCGGCGGCGAAACCCACCTGGGCCAGCGCCCGGACGCGCTGCCGGGGCAGCCGGCAGCCCACCAGGTCGACGGTGCCCTCGTCCGGCGTCACCACGCCCAGCAGCATGAAGAGGGTCGTGGTCTTGCCGGCGCCGTTCGGGCCGAGCAGGGCCACCCGCTCGCCGGGCCCGACCACCAGGTCGACGCCGTCGACCGCCAGGTCGCCCCGGTAGCGCTTGCGCAGGCCCCTGGCCTCGATCACCGCCCCCATGGCCCCAACTATGGCAGGTGCCCCGGGTCCTCCTTCCCGGTGACGGCGCCGGTCTCGCCGGCGGCCTCGCGGGCCTCGTCGGACTGCTTGGCCGCCATCTGGCGGGGCCGGAGCCCGCTACGGCTGGCCATGAACTCCCGCACGTCGCTGGCGGCACAGGCGATCGAGGTGAAGTCGGCCGTGTTCTGCAGGTGGACCCGCATGCCCATCATCTCCCAAGCCCGCTTCACCCCGGCCTTCACCGTCAGGATGGTGGTGAGGGGCATCTGGGCGATGGTGCGGGCCGCCTCCTCCACCGTGGCCTCCAGCTCGGCCCGGGGCACCACCCGGTTGACCAACCCCCACTCCCGGGCCTGCTCGGCGGTGAGGGTGGGCGCCAGGTAGAGGTACTCGTAGGCCCGCTTCCAGTTCATCAGGGCCCAGGGCTCGATCAGGGTCTGGGCGCCGGGCAGGCCGAACCCCTGGGGCAGCGGCATCTGGAAGTAGGCGTCGTCGCTGACGATGGTCAGGTCGGTCAGGTAGCCGTAGACGGTGCCCCCGCCCAGGCAGTAGCCGTGCACCTGGGCGATGGTGGCCTTCGGGAACTCCCACAGGTGGAGCGGCGGCCAGAGGAAGAGGCCGTAGTTGTGCTCCTTCCAGGTCCGCTCAGGGGTCGGCCCCTGGGTCGGGTAGACCTCGGGCATCTCCTCGGGCTCCACGATGGCGTGGCCGGCGCAGAACCCGTTGCCGTTGGCCTTCACCACCAGGACCTTGACCTCCTCGTCCCGGTCGGCCCAGCGCAGGGCCTCCTCGAAGTCCCACACCTGCTGGGCCGACTGGATGTTGGCCTTGTCCGGCATGTTCAGCACGATCCGGGCGATCGGGCCGTCCTTCTCGTAGATGATCGTCGCCAGCTCCGTACGGTCCACCGTCCTACCCTCCCTGCCCTTCATGCCCACCGCCCCGCTCCTGGCGGAGCTGGCGCTTGCGGATCTTGCCGTCCGGCTCCCGGGGCAACGTGTCCACCAGTTCGACGGTGCGGGGCCGCTTGAAGTCGGCCAGCCGGTCGGCCAGCCGGGCCAGCAGGCCCTCCGGGTCGGCCGCCACCCCCCGGCGCAACTCCACGATGGCGTGCACCCGCTGGCCCATGCGCTCGTCGGGCAGCCCGATCACCGCCGAGTCGGCCACGTCGGGGTCGGCGGCCAGGGCGTTCTCCACCTCCGCCGGGTAGACGTTGACCCCGCCGGTCACGATCAGGTCGGTCCGCCGGTCGGCGATGTAGAGGTAGCCGTGCTCGTCGAGGTGGCCCAGGTCGCCGGCGGTGAAGTACCCGTCGCGGTGGGCGGCCGCCGTCTTCTCCGGGTCGCCGTGGTAGGCCACGGTGGCCCCGGGGAACGGGCTGATGTAGATGGTGCCCACCTCCCCAGGTGGGAGCGGCCGGTCCTCCTGGTCGAGGATGCGGATGGTGAGCCAGGGGAAGGGCCGGCCCACGCTGCCCGGCTTCAGCATCCACTCCCCGGGCGAGATCACCGTGGCCATGGCCTCGGTGGCGCCGTACAGCTCCCACACCGTGCCCCGGGGGAACACCTCGAGGATGCGCCACTTGAGCGGCACCGGGCAGGCGGCGGCGGCGTGCAGCACCAGCCGGACGCTGGAGCGGTCGTAGCGGGCCCAGTCCACGTCGAGGATGCGCACGAAGTGGGCCGGGACCATCTGGGTGTGGGTCACCCGGTGGCGCTCGACCAGGGAGAGGCCGCGGTCGCCGTCGAACCCCTCCTGGAGGACGGCCTGCCCGCCCTCCCACAGCGCGTACTCGGCGTAGGCGCTCGGCGCCGTGTGGTACAGCGGGCCGCAGACCAGCTGCACCGTGTCCGGGCCGTACCCCCAGAAGGCGGCGATGGGCGAGGTGACGGCCACCGGCGAGGGCACCGGGGCCGGTCGCTGGACGGCCTTCGGGCGGCCGGTGGTGCCCGAGGTGTAGCCCATCGAGGTCGGCGGGGCACCGAGGTAGTCGGTGCGGGGCGGCTCGGCGGCCGGCAGGGCGAACCCGGGTGCCTCCACGTCGACCAGGTGCACGCCCTCGGCGGCGAACCGGGCCGGGCCCTCCGCCAGGCAGGCCACCATGCCCGAGTCGGCCACGATGTAGCCGGCCTCGCTCGGGGTCAGCCGGTGCGACAGGGGCACGACCATGGCTCCGAGCCGGGCCACGGCGTGGGAGCCCACGAACCACTCGGCCCGGTTGTGCAGCTGCATCCCCACCGGATCCCCGGGGCCGACGCCGGCCTCGGCCAGGTGTTGGGCCAGCCCGTTGGCCCGGGCGTCGAGCTCGGCGAAGGTGAGGGCCCGGTCGCCGTCCACCACCGCCACCCGGTCGCCGGCGGCGGCGGCCACCGCGGCCACGCCGCGGGGATGGGACCCGAGCTGGGCGGCCATCTCAGCCAGCCGGGCCGTCGATGTAGGCCACGTCGGCGCCCACCAGGTAGGTCTGGCCGGCCTCGCCCAACGGGTGGAAGGTGCCCGGGACCGGCGCCTCCACCTCCATCTCCACCTTGTCGGTCTCCAGCAGGTAGAGCGGCTGGCCCTCGGCCACCTGCTCGCCGTCGGCGACCAGCCAGCGCACGATGGTCCCCTCGGTGACGGCCACGCTGGCCTGGGGATCTTGATGAGGGTGCGGCGCACGCCGGTCATCGCCGCCTCACGCCATCGACCGGACGGCCTGGGCGATCCGATGCCGGTCGGGGTAGTGCAGGGCCTCCAGCTCACTGGCGTAGGGCACCGGCGTGTAGGCCGCGCCCAGCCGGGCCGGCGGCGCCGCCAGCTCGCCCCAGAGCTCCTCGGCCACCGTGGCGGCGATCTCGGCACCGAGCCCGGCGAACCGGGTGGCGGCGTGCACCACCAGCAGGCGGCGGGTGCGGGCCACGCTGGACAGCACGGCCTGGCGGTCGAACGGCACCAGGGAGCGCAGGTCGACCACCTCCGCCTCGGTGCCCTCGCCGGCCAGCGCCTCGGCCGCGGCCAGCGCCTCGGGCACCTGCCAGCCCCAGGCCACCACCGTCACGTCGGTGCCGGGTCGCTTGACGTCGGCCACCCCGAGCGGGATCTCGTGCCGCCCGGCCGGGACCGGCCCCCGGGTGAAGAGGAGGGACATCACCTCCATGTGCACGCAAGGATCGTCGTCGAAGATGCAGGAGGTAAGCAGGCCCTTGGCGTCGGCCGGCGTGCTCGGCACCACCACCTTGAGCCCGGGGACGTGGGCCAGCCAGGCCTCCAACGACTGGGAGTGCTGGGCCCCGAACTGGCGGCCGCCCCCCACCGAGGTGCGGATGGTGAGGGGGACGTTGGTCCGCCCCCCCGACATGTAGCGGAGCTTGGCCGCGTGGTTGGCCACCTGGTCCATGGCCACGGCGAAGAAGTCCATGAGCATGATCTCGGCCACCGGGCGCAGCCCGCCCAGCGAGGCGCCGATGGCCGCCCCCACGATGGCCTGCTCGGAGATGGGGGTGTTCCGCACCCGCTCCCGGCCGTACGTGGTGGAGAGGCCCTTGGTCCCCTTCATCACCCCGCCGATCGGATCCTCGATGTCCTCGCCCAGGGCGATCACCGACGGGTCGGCGGCCATGGCCAGGTCGATGGCCTGGCACACCGCCTCCGACAGCGTGTGCACCGGGTGGTCCGGCGGCGGCGGCCCTCCGGCGGCGGTCACCCGGGCACCCCCACCGCGCCCGAGCACACGTCGGTGGTGAGCTCCTCGGGGCCCGGCGGGTCGGCGGCCAACGCCGCCTGTACCGCCGTCTCCACCCGGGCCGCCGC
>JASHWO010000184.1 GCA_030044045.1 Acidimicrobiales bacterium | reverse complement strand
GCACGTCCCATGCGGCACCAGCTCCTCCCGTACGCGGCCCTTGCTCGCCGGACCCGTGCGCTCGGTCCCCCGGCCTCGACGGTCGACATTGCCTCTCTGCCCCCACCCCCACTTGTACGGGCTTGCAACCCCTATGTCAAGTAACCGTTCGCCGGGCTGTTCCCCCTACCGCCACTGGCCCCACCCCGCTGGTAGCTTCCTGGGCTTGATCCCGACGCTGCCCGCCACCGGTGCGCGACGGGCGGCGTGCGCCCTGCTCGCCGCTATCGGCTCGTTGGCCCTCGCCGGCGCCGGATCGGCCGGCGTTCCCTCGGGGACGGCTGCCGCCGCCACAGCGACACTGCCCGTCACCCTGGAGTGGTCCACCGGCCCGCTGCCGGACGCCGGGTCCCCCGTCGCCGAGTCGTCGCCGAACGTCGCCGACCTGGCCGGCGGCCCAGCGGTGGTGGTGGGCGACCGGGCCGGGAACCTCTTCGCCTACTCCCTGACAAGCGGCGGCGATCCCACAGGCCGGGCCGTCCCCGGGTGGCCGGTCACCACCGGCACGCCCGTCACATCCACCCCCTCGGTCTCACCCCTCGACGGCAGCTCACTCGACTCCGTCTTCGTCGGCGCCGGCAACGCCGCCGATCCCACCTACGGCGGCTACGACGGGTTCGGGCCTGGCGGCAACGTGCTCTGGCACGCCTCGGTGGTCGACCCCACCACCGACAGCCAGCCCGCCTACGGCGTGCAGGCGTCGCTCACCGTCGGCAGCCTGGAGGGCTCCGGGCCCGACGTGGTGGCCGGCTCGCTCGACCAGGAGGAGTACGCCCTCGACGCCGGCGACGGGGGCGCCCTTCCCGGCTGGCCCTTCTTCACCTCGGACAGCGTGTTCTCCACTGCCGCGCTGGCCGACCTCTACGGCACAGGGCGGACCGAGATCGTGGAGGGCGGTGACCAGACGGGCGGGTTCGGCCGGGGGCAGACGTACACACAGGGGGGCCACGTGCGCGTCCTCACCGCCAGCGGCAGCCTGGTGTGCAATTACAGCCCCGACCAGACGGTGGACTCCTCCCCGGCGGTCGGCGGGTTCCTGGCCGGCGGGGCGACGGGGATCGCCGTGGGCACGGGCAAGTTCTTCCCCGGCGCCTCGGACACCGACACGGTGAAGGCGCTCGACACCACCTGCGGAGTGCAGTGGTCCACCACCCTCGACGGGGCCACCACAAGCAGCCCGGCCCTGGCCGACGTGTCCGGCAACGGCACGCTCGACGTGGTGGAGGGCACGCAGACGGCGTCGGGCGGCGGGACGGTCTACGTCCTCACAGGGGCTACCGGCGGGATCGAGTGGAGCGCGCCGACCACCGGCGCGGTGATCGGGTCGGTGACCACCGCCGACCTCACCGGCCAGGGCTACCAGGACCTCCTGGTCCCGACCACGCGCGGGGTGGACATCTTCGACGGACGGTCCCACACACCGGTGGCGGTCCTCAACGGCACAACAAGCCCCGACGGGGTGCTCGGCTTCCAGAACTCGCCACTGGTCACCGACGACCCGAACGGCACCGTCGGGATCACGGTGGCCGGCTACGGCGGCCCCGACGGCGGCAGCGGTTACATCGAGCACTACGAGATCCCCGGCTCGGACGGCGCGGCGGCGGTGGCGGCCGGGTCGTGGCCCGAGTTCCACCACGACCCCCAGCTCACGGGCAACGCCGGCGGCACCACGGCCCCTGGCGCCGTGGCCGCTTGCACAGTCCCCTCGGCAGTGCGGGGCGGCTACGACCTGGTGGCCTCGGACGGGGGCATCTTCGCCTTCGGCACAGCTCCCTACTGCGGCTCCACCGGGGGCATGTCCCTGAACGCGCCCATCGTGGGCATGGCCACGGCGCCCGGGACCGGCGGCTACTGGTTGGTGGCCGCCGACGGCGGGGTGTTCGCCTACGGCGGGGCCCGCTTCTACGGCTCCATGGGCGGCCGGCCCCTGAACGAACCGATCGTGGGCATGGCGGCCACGCCCGACGGGAAGGGCTACTGGCTGGTGGGCTCGGACGGGGGCATCTTCGCCTTCGGCGACGCCCAGTTCTACGGCTCCACCGGCAGCCTCACCCTGCACGCGCCCATCGTGGGCATGGCGGCCTCGGCGGACGGCCGCGGGTACCGCTTGGTGGCCGCCGACGGCGGGGTGTTCGCCTTCGGCGATGCCCAGTACTTCGGGTCGATGGGCGGCCAGCCGCTGGCCGCGCCCGTCGTGGGCATGGCGGTGGACGTGGCCACCGGCGGGTACTGGCTGGTCGCCGCCGACGGCGGGGTGTTCGCCTTCCTGGCCCCGTTCCTCGGGTCGATGGGTGGACAGCCGCTGGCCGCGCCCATCGTGGGCATGGCCGCCACAGCCGACGGCGCCGGCTACCGGTTCGTGGCCGCCGACGGCGGGGCCTTCTGCTTCGGGACAGCCGCCTTCGACGGGTCGATGGGTGGACAGCCGCTCGACAAGCCTGTCGTAAGCATGGCCACGTCCTGATGCAGTGGCGGGATGGTGGGGTGGCGTCGTTGCCCGGCGTCGCGGCGGCTCAGCGGCCGGGCGGGCGATAGCCCAGCACGCTGAGCACCCACCGTCCGAGCCGGTTCGGCTGGCGGGCCGCCTGGGCCGCCGCCGCCTCGGCCTCGTGATCCCTGGTGAGCGGCCCCCCGAGCCGCCAGTACCTGCTGCCTGGGGGCGGCTTGACGTAGTCGTGCAGCGGCGGCAGCGGTGCTCTGGGCTTCCGCCGGCGTGGCCCGCTCGATCCCATCGGCCAAGTATGGCCCAGGGGTGGTGCCCGGCCGTCCCGGGCACCCGCCGTACGGCCCGCGGCGCGGCCAGGGCGGTAGCCGTGGCGGCAGCGGTCACCATCTCGCTGCTGGCGGCCGGCCCGGCCGGCGCCACCGCCGACCGGGTGGTCCCGTACCAGTACGTGGCCAAGGCCTATACGGAGCTGCTCGGCCGGGCCCCTCGCCCGGCCGAGTGGACGGCGGCCGTCCGGTACTTCCGGCAGGCCGGCTGCACCGTGTCGTCGCTCCGCCGCTTCGGCGACCGGGTGGTCGGCTCGGCCGAGTACCGCCACGACTACCCGCTGGTACCGGGATCGGGCACGGCTGGCGCCATCGTCCTCACGCTCTACCGCTTCGTGCTCAACCGCGAACCGGACCCGGCTGGCTACGTGGCCCACCGGGACGCCATCACATCGGGCCGAGAGAGCCCCCTGGCTGCCGCCAACCAGCTGTTCGCCTCGCCCGAGTTCGCCGACCTGACCGAGCCGGCGATCTGCAACCCCAGCAACCCGAGCTACTACTTCGGGCAGCCGGGCAACTGGACCGGCTTCCCGGCCATCCAGACCCCGACACAGGGCCAGCCCGGTCCCGACGCCCCGGAGGCCACGCTGCAGGCGACGCTCGATGCCAAGTCGGCGGCGGGCGGCGGCGTGGTGGCCATGCCCCGGCGCCAGGTCACCGGCCTCGTGACCACCCTGGTGGTGCCAGGCAACGTCACCCTGACTACCGCCGGCGACCCCGATCCCGACCGCTACGCGGAGATGGCCCGGCTCGTCCGGCTGCCGGGCTTTACCGGGCTCCCGGACTACTCGGGCAAGGAGCTGGTGCGGCTCGAGCCGGGGGCCACGCTGGTGCACGTCTGGGTGGACGGCCAGCGCGACGCGCCCGATCCGAACACATTCCTCGTCTTCGACGTCCGCATGCTGGGGGGCGCCGGCACGACCGTGATGGACGACCGCCTCGGGAACACCTACGGGGCGTCCACCCTCGAGGACGACAGTGGCGACGCCAACGTGCCCGGCGCCACGGCGTGCTCCCGCAACGTGGTGTCGGACAACCTGGTGGAGGGTTACTCGAGCACGCACGTCGCGCCGCCGGGCGAGCCGGACACCGACCACACGCAGGCCGACGCCCTGGGGATCTACTGCACCCACACCCAGGTGCACGGGAACGACATCGTCGACGTCTCCGACTCCGGGGTCGTGCTCTTCGACGGGTCGTCCAACCTGGCGTCGGCGCCGCCGCAGCTCTCCGACGTGACCGACAACACCATCGTCTCGGCCGGCAACTCCTACTCCTTCGGTATTGCCACCGACCCGTCCTACTCGCTCCACCAGGGACTGTTCCCCGGCGGCGACCCGCCGGGGGTGACCAGCCGGATGTTCTCCGACGGCACCCGGTCGGCGAGGATCGAGGACAACATCCTGTGGAGCGGCAGCCGCACCCACTTCGACGTGCTCCTCAGCTCGGGGACCCACGACCTCTTCGGCTCCACCGTTCACCAGAACTGCAACATTGCCGACACCGCGGGCCAAGCCGACTGCGGCGGGGGGCGCAACGCCACCGGCGCCCGCTGGACGGGCAACACCAGCGACGGGCTCCTGACCGAGGTGGAGATGGGCATCTACGTGGGCGGGACCAGCGGTGCGGTGGTAGAGCAGAACCACTTCTCCCGCCTGGTGGAGGTGCACGGCGGCACATGCCCGAAGCACCCGGTGGTGGTGGCCGGCCACTTTGCTCCCGGGCTGCGCATCGACCAGCCGGTGTACCTCGACACCACGCTGGCCAGCGACAGTTGCGTCAACACCCGGTTCTGAGGGACGGGGAGACTGTGCCCGGCGTCGCTCAGCACACGCCGGGAACGCCCTTCCCCCGGGCTACGACCTCCTCCAGGAAGCGGGCGTAGCGGCGGATGAGGACCGGCCACTGGTAGTGCCGGTCCACGTAGTCCCGGCCCCGCGTCGCCAGGTCTTGCCGCAGCCGGGCGTCGGCCAGCAACCGGTCCAGCACCGCCTCGAACTCGCGGTACGACGAGAACCAGAGCCCGCCCTCGGACCGCTCGCAGTGCTCGCGGGTCGGGTCGCAGGTGGCGTTGACCACCACCGGCACGCCGGCCATCCACGCTTCCAACACCACCAGGGAGAACGACTCCAGCGCCGACGGCGACACGGACACGGTGGCGTCGCGCACGATGTCCCACTTGTCCGCCTCGTCCACGATCCCGGTCAGCACCACGTCCGGGTGGTCGGGGATCGTGGCCGAGATGGGCCCCACCAGGGCCAGGGTCAGCGGCCCGGGGTGCCGTTCCTTGTAGGTGCGGAAGAAGGCGGCCAGCATCGAGGAGCCCTTGTGGTCGTCGACCCGCCCCACGCTGACCAGGTAAGGGCGGTCGCCGATGCCCAGGACCTCGCCGCCGGGACGGCCGCCCTCGACCACCTCGCCCACCCCCAGGCCCAATACCACCTGCGGCCGGCTGCCGGTACGATGCACCCGCTGCACCAGGCGGCGCTCGGCCATCGTGTGGTAGCAGAGGGCATCGGCGGCAGCGTAGGTCCCCCGGAAGACCGGGAGGTACAGGGCCGGCTCGTCATGGGCCGCTGGATGCAGCACCCCCGGCATGGGCACCCGGCCGATGCCCCGGACGGTCGGGTAGTAGAGGTAGGGGTAGAAGGCGGCCACCTCCACGCCGCTGTCGCAAAGCGCCTCGATGAGGGCGGGAGTCACCGGCCCGTTCAGGTCCACCCAACGCTGGGCTTCGCGCCGAGTGGCCTCGGCCGGCGCCAGGCGGAGCCGACCGTCCAGGCCGTAGAAGTCGTCGTGGCGGCCGGCGGCCGACTCGAAACGGTGCACGAGCACCCCGTTGAGCGTGCTGTCGCCCGGGGGGAGGATGTCCTCCCAGGTCACGTGGTCGAGGGCGCAGGTGCTGAACACCTCCACCTCCCACCCGCACTCGGCCACCAGATGCTCGGCCAGGTGGCGGGCGGCGGTCTCGGCGCCCCCCATCACCTCCGGCCCGTAGCGGGGCGTGACGAAGGCGACCCTCATGCTGTGCTGCCGCGCCCGCCCGGGGCCCCACTGTGGCTTCCCCCGATGGCGGGCTCCTCCGAGGCGTGGGCTTCGGACGCCCGGTGAGCGTCCGAAGGGACTGGAACGCCGGCCGTGCCGCCCGCGCATGGCGGGGGGCCGGCCACGGTGGCAATGGCCTCCACCGCCCGGCGGCCGGAGCCGGCCAGGGTGTGCAGGGCCACCCGTCGGTGGCCGGCAGTGACCAGCCGGGCCCGCAAGTCGGCCTGGGCCACCACCCGGTGGACGGCGGCCGCCACCCGGGCCGGCTCCACCCGGGACAGCAGCAGGCCGGCCTCGCCCACCGTGTCGGGGACGGCACCAGCCGAGAGGGCCACCACCGGCACCGACGCCCGCATCGCCTCCAGCAGCGGCACGCCGAAGCCCTCGTGCACCGAGAGCGACACGTAGGCGTCGGCCGCCTCGAAGTAGGCAGCCAGGGCCGAGTCCGAGACCTCCCCGGTGATCCGCACCGCCTCCCGCAGCCCGAGATCGGCCACGAAGTCGCGCAGCGACGCCAGGTACCGTCCCGACGGGGTGGGCCCCACCAGGTGCAGCCGGGCCCGGGGGTCGTACAGCCGACGGTAGGCCCACAACGCCTTGACCAGGTCGTGCTGGGCCTTGGAGGGCACCAGCCGCCCCACGAACAGCCAGTCGGCGCCGTCGTCGCGCCTGCCGTCGGCCAGGCGGGCCGCCACCCGGGGGTCGGGCGGGGCCACCAGCCGCTCCAGGTCGACCAGCACCGGCACCACCTGGGTGCGCCGGCAGCCGGCGGCCCGCAGGTCGGCCTGGTTCAGTTCGCTGTCGGCCAGCCCCAGGGCCGCCCGCGGGGCCAGGACGGCCAGTTGCTCGATGGCCTCGGCCGAGCGGCGGGCCGAGGCCGGGTCCCAGCCCTCGTAGAGCTCGGGATGGGTCACGTTGTGGAAGTCGAGCACCAGCGGCTCCGGCCGGGCCGCCAGCAGGTCGGCCACCATCGACGAGGTGGAGAACTGGTAGACGAGCACGTCGCCGGGCGCGGCGTGGGCCGGGTACTCCTCCACCCGGATCGTCTCCCCGAGCAGCTCGTCGTGGGTGGCCTCGGCGAAGATCTCCGACCGCCACCCGGCCTGGCGCAGGGCCTGGCGGAGCAGCAGGGTGTGGCTGCCGGTGGCGTCGCGCGGGATCAGGGCCGGGACGAACTGGTGCACCGCCCTCGCTCCCCCGCCGTACCGATCGGGGGCGGGCCGGGTGTCGCCGTCCGCCGGCCCCGTCACCGGGCGGGTGGTGCCCCGCGGAGGACCGCCGTCACCACGTAGTCCGAGCCCGAGGGACCCTCGCCCACCTCGGCCTCGAAGCCGAGCGGCGCCAGCAGATGGGACCAGGTGGCCGGGCGCAGGGGATGGCCCGGCGACAGGTCGGCCGGCGGCGGCGCGGCGTCCGAGGCCCAGGCCGCCGGCGACAGCGAGTGCACCACCAGCGTCCCGTCCGGGGCCAGCCGGTCGCCCACCACCCGCAAGAGCTGGTCCCGCTCGCCGTGGGACATGCCGTCGACCACCCCGGAGAGGACCAGCCCGCCCAGGGCAGCCGGCTCCACCGCCTGCAGGTGGTCGAGCACGGCTTCCTCCCGGAGGTCGGTGCCGTCCAGCTCCGCCTGGTCGACCCGGCCGGGACGGGGATCCACCCCGTAGGCGTCGACGCCCTTGCCCTGCAGCTCCCGCACCAGCCACCCGTCGCCGCAGGCGGCGTGCAGGACACGGCCCGGCGCCTCCTGCAGGGCACCGGCGACGGCCGGCACCCACCAGGCGTCGGCCCCCACCGCCCACGGCGCCTCCACCACCCCGGCCGGGGGCGCCTGCTGGGCCTCCAGCCGCCGCTGCAGCTCGACCATCCGGTCGTCGAGCAGGTGGAGCGAGCGGCTGACAGCGGCAGCGAACTGGCTCACCTGGTGGGTGACGAACCCCATGTACCACAGGCTGAGCGTCCGCAGGCCCTTCTTGACCACGGCGCCGCCCGACTTGTTCGACCCGATGGGGACCACCGGGTCGATGAAGGCCGCCGCGTCCACCATCCGCAGCGCCTCGTCCAGGCCGCCGCCCCGCCCGGCCACCGGGGAGTGCTCCAGGAACAGCTCGTCCAGCTCCCGCTCGACCCGGGCCGGGAGGTCGCCCGACACCCGCCGGCGGCGTACCTCCTCGTCGATCTCGGCCATCACCTGGACCAGGTAACGCCGGTCGGCTGTGCCCTCCAGCCCGCCTGGGTCGGCGGGCCGGCCGCCGACCTCCCCGGCGCCGCTCATGCCTGAGCCTCGACCGTGGCCGGTATCGGGGCGCCATTCAGGTCCGGCAGCTCGCCCAGCCGGTCGGCGGCCACGGCCACCGCCTGCACCGGCAACGCCACCAGCCCGAGCGAGCGGCCCGGGTTCATGGCCTCGAAGGTGCAGGCCGGCTCCCGCCAGTCGTAGAGGATGCCGCCGGGGCCGTACACCCCGACGTTCACGTCGTAGGACCCGTCGAAGAGCGGCAGCCCGTCGAAGCGGAAGTCCACCGCGCCCGGCCCGGCTGCCGCGTCGAAGGCGACGCCCAGGATCTCGGTATCCGTGCGGAACAGCAGCGACCCGTCGTCCATCCGGATCTCGATCGACACGATCACGCCCTCGGCGGGCATCGACGCCTGGTAGCCGGCCCGCACCACCAGCGGCTCTCCCGGCAGCAGGTACCGCCGGTCGCCGGCCTGCGGGTAGTGGGTGGTGACGTCGGTGAGGCGGACGGGCCGGGACGAGTCGGGCCCTGCCGGCACCGGCCCGCCGTC
>JASHWO010000018.1 GCA_030044045.1 Acidimicrobiales bacterium | reverse complement strand
GCCGCGGCGGTGGCCGCCGTGCTCCTCTCCGGGGTCCTCACGTCCCCCACCCCGACCCGCCCGGTGCCGCCGCTGGCCGGCAAGACGGTGGCCGCGGCGCGCCGGGCCGCCGCCGCCGACCACTTCCACCTGGCCGTGGCCGGCGCCGTCCGCTCGGTGTCGGTGCCCGCCGGCTCGGTGGTGCGCCAGGTGCCCGGGGCCGGTACCGTCCTGGCGGAAGGGGGGACGGTCCGGGTGGTGCCGTCGTCGGGCCTGCCCGAGGAACGGATCCCGACGCTGTCCGGCCTGGGCCTCGACTGCACAGGGGCCGCCAAGCTGCTGGCCGAGGCCCACCTGCGTGCCACCTGTCCGGCCCTGCTGGCCTACACATCGTCGGTGCCGTCCGGCCAGGTGATCAACTGGTCCTACCAGGACAGGCTCGACGCCAGCTCGGCGCCGTACGGGGCGACGGTGGCCGTCGCCGTCTCCAAGGGGAAGCCCCCGGTGCCGGTCCCCTCGGTGGCCGGCGACGCCTCCTTCACACAGGCCCAGTCGGCGTTGCAGGCGGTGGGCCTGCAGGCGTCGCAGGCCCAGACATACTCCACAACAGTCCCGGCTGGCCAGGTGATCGGCACCACACCGGTGGCCGGCGCGATGGCCACATACGGCAGCACGGTCAAGGTGATGGTGTCCAAGGGCCCCCACCTGGTCACAGTGCCCGACGTCTCCGGGGACTCGGTGGGCAAGGCCACCACCGCCCTCCAGCAGGCCGGCCTGGCCGTCGGCCAGGTCTACGGCCCGCCGGGCGGGCACGTGTTCACCTCGGTGCCCCTGGCCGGCCAGCAGGCCAAGGCCGGGAGCGCCGTCACCCTCTACACCCAGTGACCGCCCCGCTCCGTCCGGCCCCATCCGGACGTAGTATGTACTACAGGTACTACGTAGGAGGTAGCTGATGCGGCTCAACACGAAGGGGCAGGTGACGATCCCGGCGCCGCTCCGCGAGCGCTATGGCCTGCACCCCGGTGACGAGGTGGATGTCGTGGAAGAGGGCACCACCTTGCGGATCGTGCGGGTCGAGGGGAGCCCGACCGCCGGGCAGCGGCTCGTCTATACGATGCGTGGGCGGGCCACCACCTCCCTCAGCACCGATCAGCTCCTGAGCCTCCTCCGGGATGGGTGATCCCTGGGGCACCGTGTCCGGTGCCGCCAGCCGGCCGGTCACGCTGGTCGACACCAGCGTCATGCTCGACGTCCTTACTGATGACCCGTCGTGGGCCCAGTGGTCCGCTCACGCGGTGGCCGTCGCTCGCGACGCGGGCCGGCTGGTGATCAACCCCATCGTCTACGCCGAGGTTTCGGTCGGGTTCGACACCATCGAAGACCTCGATGACGCCGTGCCGGAAGACGACTTCGTGCGCGAGGAACTGCCTTACGAGGCAGGATTTCTTGCCGGGAAGGCCTTCTTCGCCTACCGCAAGCAGGGCGGCGCCCGGCGTTCTCCCCTTCCGGACTTCTACATCGGGGCGCACGCAGCCGTGCGCGGCTACCGCCTGTTGACCCGTGACGTCGCCAGGTACCGGATGTACTTCCCGTTGGTAAACCTCCTCGCCCCTTCCTGAGCGGCGGGGCGGGGGCGGCCGCGCCAGGCACTACTACCCTGGTGGCGCCGGTGACGGACGGGCACGGAGGGGAGCGGCAGGACATGGGAGCACTGGACGGGCGCGTGGCGATCGTCACCGGCGCCGGCCGGGGGATCGGCCGGGCGCACGCCCTGCTGTTCGCCGCCGAGGGGGCCCGGGTGGTGGTCAACGACCTCGGGGGGACGGTCGAGGGTGCCGGCGGCGACGGGAGCCCGGCCGAGCAGGTGGCGGCGGAGATCGTCGAGCAGGGTGGCCAGGCCGTGGCCAACCACGAGGACGTGGCGAGCTGGGAGGGTGGCCGGCGCCTGGTCGAGGCGGCGGTGGCAGCCTTCGGCGACCTGCACGTGCTGGTCAACAACGCCGGGATCCTCCGTGACCGGATGCTGGTCAACATGACCGAGGACGAGTGGGACTCGGTGGTCCACGTCCACCTGAAGGGCCACTTCGTCCCCACCCGCCACGCCGCCGCCTACTGGCGGGAGCAGGCCAGGGCCGGTGCCGAGGTGCAGGCGTCGGTGGTCAACACCTCGTCCACCTCCGGGCTGCTGGGCAACCCCGGCCAGGCCAACGACGGCGCGGCCAAGGCGGGCATCGCCGCCTTCACGGTGATCGCCGCCCAGGAGCTGGCCCGCTACGGGGTGCGGGTGAACGCCGTCGCCCCGGCCGCCCGCACCCGCATGACCGAGTCCACCCCCGGCCTGGCCGACGTCGTGCAGGCACCCCGGGACGAGTCGCAGTTCGACACCTGGGACCCGGCCAACGTCTCGCCCCTCGCCGCCTACCTGGCCACCGAGCGCTGCCCGGCCACCGGCCAGGTCTTCTTCGTGCAGGGGGGCACCGTCCGGGCCTTCCAGGGCTGGACCATGACCGGCTCGCTGGAGCGGTCGTCGCGCTGGACGGTGGCCGATCTCGAGGCGGAGATGCCCGCCATCGGGGGGTGACCGTGGAGGGTGAGGGGTCGGGGGCAGTGGGTGCCGCGCTGCGGCCTGTGTAGCGTAGGCCCGACCAGCGCCTGGGAGCCGACGAAGGGGGAGCCATGACGTTGCGGATCACCATGGTCGGGGGCGGCAGCACCCACTGGACGCCGACCCTCCTCGTGGACTTCGCCAACAGCCCGGCCCTCCGGGACGCCGAGGTGACGCTGGTGGACACGGCGGTGGAGACCCTGCCGCCCATGGTGGAGCTGGCCGGCCACGTCGCCGCCGCCCGCGGCATCGGGCTCACCGCCCGGGCCGCCGGGAGCCTGGAGGAGGGCCTGGAGGGCGCGGAGGTGGTGCTGACCACCCTCTCGGTGGGCGGCTTCGCCTCCATGGCCTGCGATATCGAGATCCCCTACCGCTACGGGATCCGCCAGCCGGTGGGCGATACCGTGGGCCCCGGAGGCATCTTCCGCTCGTTGCGGAGCGTGCCGGTGATGGTGGACATCGCCCAGGCGGTCGAGCGGGTGGCACCTGGGGCCCTGCTGGTGAACGTGTCCAACCCGCTCACGTCCTTGTGCCGGGCGGTGACCCGGGAGACCCGGGTACGTGCCGTGGGGCTCTGCAACGAGCTGGTCGGGCTGTCGTTCGTGCTGAGCCTCCTGTTCGACGTGGGGTTCGACAAGATCGACCCGGTGGTGGGCGGGGTGAACCACCTCCCCCTGGTGACCGCCCTCACCATCGGCGGGCAGGACGGCCTGGCCATGCTGCGGGATCTGGCGGAGGACCCGGGCGGCCGGGCGGCCGAGCCCATCTGGATGGACCCGCCCGAGGCCATGCACTGGCGCAAGCGGTCCGAGGGCGACAAGTGGACCAAGGGCGACGTGCTCGCCGGCTGCTCGCTGAAGCTCGAGCTGTTCCGCCGGTTCGGGGTGCTGCCGGGCTCGGCCGACACCCACGTGTCGGAGTTCTTCCCCTGGTTCCTCACGCCCCGCTCCGACTTCGGGCGCGACTGGGGCGTCCACCACTACGGGATGGCCGGGCACCGGGCCGACAAGGTGGCCGACAACGACCACCTGGCCCAGCTCCGGGGGGCGGCCGAGATCCCGCCGTGGCCCTCGGGCGAGCTGGTGGCCACCCTGCTGGAGGGGGTGGCCACCGGAGAGGACCGGACGCTGCCGGTCAACCTGCCGAACGCCGGCCAGGTGGCGAACCTCCCCGAGGGCGTGGTGGTGGAGTGCATGGGGGTGGCCGGCGCCGCCGGGGTGCGGGCCCGGGACACCACCACCGTCCCCGGCATGCTGGGCAGCCGGCTGGAGCAGATCGTGGCCTCGCAGGAGCTGACGGTGGAGGCGGCCCTCAGGGGCAGCCGCACCACCGTGCTGGAGGCCATGCTGTGCGACCCGGTGGCCTCGGCCCTGCCCTACGAGGACGTGGTGGCCATGACCGACGAGCTGCTGGCGGCCACCGCCGGCTGGCTGCCCCGGTTCGCCACCCCGACCTGACCGCCCGGGGAGGGTGGCCGATGGGCGGTTACTCGGTGATGTCGCGGAGGCGCTCGGCCAGCTCCTGGCCAGCGTCGCCGGCCGGCGGCCCGGCCTGTAGCACCATCAGCGCCGTCATGTCCCCCTCCACCCGGACCTTGCCGGTCATGAAGGCCTGCATCCCGGCCTGGGGGTCGCCGTCCACCAGGATGGCCCGCGCCGTGGCGTAGTCCACCGTCACCGTGAGGTCCGGCTGGTCGAGGTGGCCCTTGTCCAGATCGATCTCGCCGCCGGCGGTGTCCAGGTGGGCGTCGAGGTGCCCGTCGCCGAAGGGCAGCTCGGTCACCACCAGGTTCACCCGCACGGCGTGGGGGACCGCCGGGATCCGGCCCTGGTACTCGGACCGGATGGCCCGGGCCTCCTCGATCCACTGGTCGCTCAGGAACGGGTGCGGCATGGTCGGCGTGCTCCTCCCGGGGGCACCGCGCCGGGCGGCGGTGTGCCCGGCCCGGGACGTTAGCCGTCCCCCGCCACCGGTAGCATGCCCTGGCGTGACCGCTCCCGTGATGCCTGGCGCCGAGCCCTTCGCGGCCACCGGGGGGACGGACGGCGCCCTCGTCCTCCACGGGTTCACCGGGAACCCGTCCTCGGTGCGGGGGGTGGCCGAGAAGCTGGCCGACGCCGGGCTTACCGTGGAGGCGCCCCTGCTGCCCGGGCACGGCACGGCGCTGGAGGACCTCGTCCCCATGCGCTGGTCGGACTGGCGTGACGCCGCCGAAGAGGCCTACGCCGGGCTGGCCGCCCGTACCGGGCGGGTGGCGGTGGTGGGACTGTCGCTGGGGGGCTCGCTCACCTGCTGGCTGGCCGAGCACCACCCCGAGATCTGCGGGGTCGTCCTCGTCAACCCCATCGTCGAGCCGCCCGACGACGACTTCCGCACGATGGTGCGGGACCTCTACGAGTCGGGGACCGAGATCGCCCCGTCCATCGGCTCGGACATCGCCCGCCCCGACGCCGGTGAGATCACCTACGACGGGACCCCGCTGGCCGCCGCCCTGTCGATCTTCGAGGGGGTGGAGGGCGTGGCCCTGGGCCTGGGCGAGATCCGGTGCCCGGTGTTGCTGCTGACCAGCCGGGAGGACCACGTGGTGGCGGCCACGAACGGCGACCTGGTGGTGGCCTCGGTGGCCGGGCCGTGCGAGCGGGTGTGGCTGGAGCGCAGCTTCCACACGGCCACCCTCGACTACGACCGGGACGAGGTGGAGGCCCGCACCGTCTCCTTCGTCACCTCGGTGCTGGCGGGGACCGAGGTATGAGCGGGGACGGGCCGGCCGTCGGCGTTCCGCCGGCTGGCAAGGATGCGCCGGCCGCCACTGACGGCCGGTCCGCGGCTGCCCCACCGGCCCTCACCCGCCAGGACGTGGCGCACGTAGCCCGCCTGGCGCGGTTGGCCCTCACCGAGGAGGAGATCGATCGCTTCACCGGTCAGCTCGGCCAGGTGTTGGCCCACGCCGCCGACGTGGCCGCCCTCGACCTCTCCGGGGTGCCCCCCACCGCCCATCCGCTGCCGGTGGCCAACGTGCTGCGGCCCGACGAGCCGCGCCCCAGCCTCGACCGCCAGGAGGTGCTGGCCGCCGCGCCGGACGTGCAGGACGACCGGTTCCGGGTGCCCCGGATCCTGGGCGAGGCCCCGTGAGCGCGGCACCCGGCAGCGGGCCACTGAACAGCGGGCGGAGCAGCGCGGCCGGCGTGGGGCAGGGGCCCCACGCACCGGAGGAGCCGGGGGTTGGGGCCCCGGGCGGGCGGAGCAGCACGGCGTGGGAGACGGTGGTCGGCCTGGAGGTCCACTGCGAGCTGCTGACGGCCACCAAGCTCTTCTGCGGCTGCCGTAACGCCTTCGGCGACGAGCCGAACACCAACGTCTGCCCGGTTTGCCTGGGCCTGCCCGGCTCTCTCCCGGTGCTGAACGAACAGGCGGTGGAGCTGGCCATGCGCATCGGCACCGCCCTGCACTGCGAGATCCGGCCGTCCAGCTTCGCCCGGAAGAACTACTTCTACCCGGACATGCCCAAGGACTACCAGATCAGCCAGTACGACGAGCCGATCAACGTGGCCGGCCGGCTCGACCTGCCCGACGGCAGCCGGGTGGGGATCACTCGAGCCCACCTGGAGGAGGACACCGGCAAGAGCACCCACGTGGGCAGCGACGGGCGGATCCACTCGGCCGACTACTCCCTGGTGGACTACAACCGCTCCGGCGTGCCGCTGGTGGAGATCGTGAGCGAGCCCGACCTGCGCTCGGCCGGCCAGGCCCGGGCCTACGTGCAGGAGCTCCGGGCGGTGCTGGTGGCCGCCGGTGCGTCCGACGGGCGCATGGAGGAGGGGTCGTTGCGGGTCGACGCCAACGTGTCGGTGCGGCCGGCCGGCTCGGCGGCCTTCGGCACCCGTTGCGAGATCAAGAACCTGAACTCGCTGCGCTCCCTGGGCCGGGCCGTCGAGCACGAGGCGGCCCGGCAGGTGGCCCTGGTCGAGGCGGGCGAGGCGGTGGCCCAGGAGACCCGGCACTGGGACGAGGTGGCCGGGCGGACCGTGCCGCTCCGGTCCAAGGAGGAGGCCTTCGACTACCGCTACTTCCCCGAGCCCGACCTGGTCCCGGTGGCCCCGGACGGCGAGTGGGTGGCGCGGGTGGCGGCGGCGCTGGGGCCGATGCCGGCCGAGCGTCGGGCCCGCCTGCTGACGCTGCTCGGCGGGGACGGGGAGGTGGGGCCGGCCCAGGCCGACCAGGTCACCGCCGTGGTGGACCAGGGGCTGGACGAGCTGGTGACGGCTTCGGTGGCTGCCGGGGCCCCGGCCCGGCTGGCCCTGGCCCGGGCGGCCAACGAGGTGGCGGCCGACGTGGCGGCCGGCCGGCGGCTGGACCCCGGTGCCTTCACCCGCTTGCTGGCCATGGAGGCCGGCGGCGAGCTGTCGGCCACCCAGGCCAAGGAGGTATTGGCCGCGCTGCTGGCCACCGGCGGCGGGGACCCGGCGGCCATCGCCCGGGACAAGGGGTTCGAGGCCATGTCCACCGACTCGCTGGCCGCGGTGGTGGCCGAGGTGGTGGCTGCCCACCCCGGCGAGTGGGCGCGCTACGTCGGCGGCGAGGACAAGCTGACCGGGTTCTTCACCGGGCAGGTGATGCAGCGTACCGGGGGCAAGGCCGACGGCAAGGCGGTGGCCGCCGAGCTGCGCCGCCTCCGGGAGGAAAGTTGACTCATCCGCGGAAAAGCGTAGTGACAAGTATAGTGGCTGCTAAGCGGGATGAGTTTGTCGACGACGCCGTATCTCGGGTCCAAAAATCTGCTGGTTGCGGCTGTTTCCCGTCCACTCGATGGTGAGAACCGTAGAGTAGTGACGGAGCAAGACGTCATAATTATTCGACAGGGCGAGCCTGATTCCGAAATGGACAACCTGGCTGCCTGGTCGTGGGCTGAACTGGCATCGGCACCCCAGGCGACCGGTGTGTGGAGTTCAGTGGTTGACAAAGTGGCCAACGAGGGCACCGATAAGCAGGATCACCACCGACCACACAGCAAAACCGACCCTCTTGCCGAGGAACTTCATCCAGGCACGGTCAAGCGCCTCTATCTTCTTCTCAAGGGCTGCTGATACGTCTACGTCGGTTGCTATCAGTGACCTCAGGGATTCCTTGATCGTGAGATCAATGCGCTTGTCCTTGCGTGAAACGGCCTCGAACGTGCCGACGAACTTGTCGTCATCTCCGAGCCGTTCCGACAGCCTCCTGATGGATTCACTGAGTTCCTGGATGTTCCTCGTGTGCTCCTTGACAAGGTCATCCGGATGAAAATCGTTGGCGTCAGGCGGCCCCACCGGCTGCCTCTCGCTTGACGGCATCGGATGGCTGCAGGCCGATCTTCTCCCCCTCGCCGTTCACGTAGTAGAGGATCTGGTTCTCAGCCTTCGTCATGACGGCGAGCGCGTAGCGGAGGACACTCTCTTCGTCCTTGAACCCCCAGCGCTCGTAGATCTGGCGAAGCGCCTGGAGGTCGCCGTTGTTGATGGTCACCTGCACCGCATCGGCGTCGGATCGGTCCTTCTGGATGGCCATGCGTCGGATTGTACCCAGACTTTCCGGAGATGCCACCAGCGCTCGGTTGATTGGCGAAGCATCTGGTCGAGCGGGTACCTCCGCCGTTCATGTTCGTTTGCGAGGTGGACCGGAGCAAACGCAGGCTCAGCCCTCAGCCCCGGAGCTTCCCCCGCTTCAGCGGACATGTGCTGTTGGTTGCTGGTCATGCCGCGTGAGCGGCTTCGTAGTCGACTGGAGCGGGGGAAGCTCACCTCGGCGATCGGCGGAGGGTCGTTAGTCGGGGCTCGTCTCGATGACCGCGGTGACGGTGGCCTGCCCGCCGGCGGCGGAGGGGTCGCCGTAGGTGTAGCTGACCGTCGAGAATTCGCGCCCGGCCCCGGTCTGGATCGGGTAGCCCAGCCGGACGCTGGCCGGCGTGGAGACGAACGCACCCGCGGCGCAGTCCGGGGTGCAGGTGTTGTAGGTGTACTCGCCGGTCCCGGCAGCGGTGGTGGCCGTCCACGACGTCCAGCGGAGTCCCGTCAGCGAGGCGTTGCCGTCGCCGCAGGCCAGGACGATGCTGGCGGGCTCGACCGACGGGCCGGCTGTCGGGTAGGTGCACTGGGCCAGCACCGAGGGCACCGGACTGGGCGGGGGCAGGGCCTTGGCCGTGGTGGCCAGCCAGTAGCCCCCGCCGTCCGGGGTGGTGGCCATGCCCACCACCGGGGTATCGCCGGGCGGGGGCGACCCGCCGGTCGACCCGTAGAACCGGGCGCTGCCGAAGGCGAACACCCCGCCGTCGGCGGCCACCAGCCAGTAGCCGTGCCCTGTGGGGGCGGC
>JASHWO010000017.1 GCA_030044045.1 Acidimicrobiales bacterium | reverse complement strand
ATCTTCGCCTTCGGCAACGCCCCGTTCTACGGCTCCCTCCCTGCTAACGGGATCGGGCCGGTGGTCTCGATCGTCAGCATCACCGCCACGCCCACAGGCGGCGGCTACTGGGAGGTGGCCAGCGACGGCGGCATCTTCGCCTTCGGCAACGCCCCGTTCTCCGGTTCGATGGGCGGCCAGCCGCTGAACCGGCCCATCGTCGGCATGGCCGCCAGCCCGGCCCGGCCAGCCTGAGCCGGCCGGGAGCCACCTGAGGGCCGCCGCCGATGGGTGCGCCGTCGACCGTCCCGCCTGCTCGGCGGCCGTTGCGGGCCTGGATGAGCTGGTCGAGCGGCAAGGACAGCGCACTGGCCCTCCACGAGGCCCGGGCGGGCGGGCAGGTCGAGGTGGTGGGCCTGCTCACGACGGTGAACGCCACAGCCGAGCGGGTGGCCATGCACGGCGTGCGCCGGAGCCTGCTCGAGGCCCAGGCCGAGGCTGTGGGCCTGCCCCTCCACGTGGTGGCGTTGCCGTGGCCGTGCCCGAACGACGTCTATGAGGCCCGGATGGGGGCGGTGGTGGCCAGCGCCCGGGCCGACGGGGTGGAGGCCGCGGTCTTCGGCGACCTGTTCCTGGAGGACGTCCGCCGCTACCGGGAACGGATGCTGGAAGGCTCTGGCCTCACGCCGGTGTTCCCGCTCTGGGAGCGGCCGACCGGGGCGCTGGCGCAGCGGCTCCTGGCCGTCGGCATGCGAGCGGTGGTCACCTGCGTCGACCTCGGCCAGGCGCCCCGGGAGCTGGCCGGTCGCTGGTTCGACGCGGCGTTCCTCGCCGACCTCCCGCCCAGCGTGGATCCCTGCGGGGAGAACGGTGAGTTCCACACCCTGGTGGTCGACGGCCCGGGCTTCGACCATCCGCTGGACGTGACCGTCGGCGTGACGGTCGAGATCGACGGCTTCGCCTTCACCGACGTGGTGCCCGTCGCTCCCGTGCCGGGGCGGCCGGGCTCCTCGCGGGAGGGGACACCGGCTCCCACGGGGTGAGGGTGGCCCGCCGCGCTCAGCGCAGCACGGCCGCGCCGGCGGGCACGGTCCCCGGCAGCTCGGGGTGGAGGAGGTCCGCCAGCAGCTCCACGCCGTCGACCACCCGGGGCCCTGGGCAGGAGAAGTGGGCGTTGGCGTTGACGGCCACCACTCGCCCCAGCCCGGCCACCTCCGGTCGGTCGAGGAGCGAGGCCGCCTGGGTCACCGCACCCGCCAGGTCGAAGCCACAGGGGGCGAACACCGTCAGGTCGATCGCTTCGGCGGCGATCTCGTCCCAGGAGAGCTGCCGCGACCGCTCGCCGGGGAGGGACAGGACCGGCACCCCGCCGGCCGCCTCCACCATGTCGGGAACCCAGTGGCCGGCGTTGAAGGGCGGGTCCGGCCACTCCAGCACGAACACCCGGGGCCGGGCGCGGCCAGCTATCCGCCGGCGGACGGTGGCGACCCTCGACCGGAGGCTGGCCATGAGGGCGTCGGCCGGCGCTTCGGCGCCGGTCGCCCGGCCGACCAGGCCGACGCAGTCGACGACCTCGTCCAGCCGTCCGGGGTCGAGAGAGACCACCCGGGTCCGGCAGCCGATCGTCCCGAGCGCGTCCTCGACCGCGCCGGACGGCACGGCGCAGACGCGGCAGAGATCCTGGGCCAGGATCACGTCGGGCTCGATGGCCCGGAGGGCGGCGGCGTCGAGGGTGTAGATCGGCTCGCCGGCCGCCACCCGGCTGCTCACCTCCCGGTCGATCTGCGAGGCGGTCAGCGGGCCGCCCACCGGCAACGCGGTGCCCGACACCACCGGGACGGTCCGTGCCGCGGGCGGGTACTCGCACTCGACGCTCCTCCCGGCCAACTGGTCGCCGAGGCCCAGGGCGAAGACGATCTCGGTGGCCGACGGGAGCAGCGAGACGATCTTCACGGCGCCATCATGCAGGACCCGCCCGCCCAGTCGGCGACGGCGAGAGCGATGAGGGCTACGCTGGCGCCGGCCAGCCGCAGGCCCGGGTCGGGAACAGGAGCAGCGATGGGAATGGTATGGATGGTAGGTCGGTCGTGGTCACGCGTGGCCGTCGTCGGGGTAGCGCTGGTGGCGCTGGGGCTCGGGGGCGTCGGGGTGCTGGGGGCCATCGAGGCGCCGATGGCCGGGGCGACTTCCTCGACGACGCTCTACGTCTCGCTGACGGGGACGGCGACGTCGCCGTACGGGAGTTGCGCCACTGGGTACACCACGATCCAGGCGGCGGTGACAGCCGCCGTCCCCGGTGACACCATCCAGGTCTGCCCGGGCACCTACGCCGAGCAGGTCAAGGTGCCCACCAGGGACCTGACCATCCAGGGATCGGGCGACACAACCGTCATCGAGCCGGACCTGAACACCGGCCCGCCCTCTGTTGTTGTCACCGACCCCAATGCCCCGTTCTTCGGGTCGATGACAATCGCCCCGATCGTCTACGTGGTGGCCGACGCCAGCGACGTGACCCTCTCGGGCCTCGAGGTCAACGGTGACGACGCCCAAGGCGTCGAGGACCAACTGTTCGGGGTGTACTACGACACCGGCTCGTCGGGCACCATCACCCACGTCACCTATACCGGCAACCCCGGTTTGTCCGAGCACGCCTACTCGCAGAGCACCGCCATCTTCGCCAACTACTACTCGACAGTGAACGTGACCGACTCGAACGTGAGCGAGTTCTACAAGAGCGGCATCGTCTGCGCCGGCCACTGCGATATCTCCGGGAACACCGTGACGGGCGTGGGCCCGACGGGGACGTCCGGGCCGATCTCGTCCGGCGAGAACGGCATCGGCATGTGGGAGGGCGCCACCGGGACGGTGAGCGACAACACCGTCAGCGACGACGACTACATCTCCGGGCCACAGGACGGGACGGGGATCACCGTCCTCACAGCCAGCGACGTGACGGTGACCGGCAACACCCTGACCGACGACAACGTGGCCATCGGGGTGGACAGCTACGGCGCGGACGACGGCGCCGACCCGACCGCCGCCATGATGACCGGCGACACCGTCATCGGCAACACGATCGGCTACAACTCGGCGTACACCAGAGGGACAGCGGGGACCGCCAACAACCAGGTGGGCACCGAGGGGATCGGCGTCGCCTCCTACGTCACAGCGACAAACCCACACCCCTCATCGGTGAGCGCCACCATCGAGGGCAACACCGTCGACGGCCCGGGCTTCGACGACAAGGCGGTGACGCCGGACGTCACCGACACCGGCCTCCAGGTCGGCGACGTCGCGGACAAATACGGGGCCAACGGGCCGGTGGCCGTCTCGGCCTCCGGCAACACCTTCACCGGTTGGACGGCCGACGCCACGGTGGTCGGCACCACCAACGGCTCCCTCACCGCCGACCTGGAGCTGAACAACTTCGAGGGCGCCTCGGCCTTCGGGGTGGACAACGTCTCGGGGACGCCGGCCTCCGAGGGCACGGGGACAACACCCGCGCCCACGACCGCGGTCACCGTCGATGCCACCAGGAGCTGGTGGGGCTGCGCCAGCGGCCCCAGCACCTCCTCGCCCTGCACGGCGGTCTCCAGCGGCGTGGAGTACACGCCGGTCCTGGCCTCGGCCGAGGTCTCCGGGGTGTCGGCCAACGGCACGGCGACGGCGAACACCGCCGGCACGACGGTGACGGCCAGCGGGAACGGCGTCGTGAACATGGGCCAGTACAGCGGGAACCCCGAGGTCACCGCGCTGGGCTCGACAACCGGCGCCTACTTCGACGTGAACCTGTCGCCGGGCAACACCTTCACCGGCGCCACCCTGCGCGCCTGCGACCTGAACGGGGGCGACAGCCTCTCGTGGTGGGACGGGACGGCATGGCAGGCCGTGACGCCCCAGTCCTACGCCGCGGGCTCCCCGTCCTGCGTGACCGCCACCCTGAGCTCGTCGTCCAGCCCCAGCCTGGCCCAGTTGGCCGGCACCGTGTTCGGGGTGACCAAGTCCGCGCCCGCGCCCGTGCCCACGCCGGCACCAGTTGCCTCGCCGGGCTACTGGGAGGTGGCCAGCGACGGCGGTATCTTCGCCTTCGGCAACGCCCAGTTCTACGGCTCGATGGGCGGCCAGCCGCTGAACCAGCCGATCGTCGGCATGGCGGCCACGCCCACAGGCAAGGGCTACTGGGAGGTGGCCAGCGACGGCGGCATCTTCGCCTTCGGCAACGCCCCGTTCTACGGCTCGATGGGTGGCAAGTCCTTGAACGCCCCCGTGGTGGGCATCACCGCCACGCCCACAGGCAAGGGCTACTGGGAGGTGGCCAGCGACGGCGGCATCTTCGCCTTCGGCAACGCCCCGTTCTACGGCTCGATGGGTGGCAAGTCCTTGAACGCCCCCGTGGTGGGCATCACCGCCACG